>NZ_QPMO01000015.1:0-173995 GCF_003344575.1 Staphylococcus sp. EZ-P03
GGACACCCTTGTCTTTCGCTAACAGTTCCTACTGCCAAGCCTGTAATGGACTTTCACCATCAAGTTGCTAATCATGCCGAGCGCACTTAAAATAAGTACTGTGCGTGCTGCACAGTACTTTAATATTGATGCTATTCAGTTAGCGCAAACGCATACCCTCAATTTGATTAACAATAGACGTTACGATCTCTTGTGCAGAGCGGCTTGTCGCTAATCGCGGTGTTTGGCCGCTCCATAAAGACATCATTGAATCATCGTGGTTTGCGGTAGAAGCTTTTCGAATCGCTGAAGTCAATTGATTTTGGATAGGATACTCCGGAACTTCTCCGTTAAATTGCGATAAATAATTTACAAAATCATTTCGGATACCTCGTGCCATTTTACCGCTGAAAGCATTTGTCAGCACTGTAGAGGTTTCTGTGCTGTTAAGGATAGCTTGCTTATAAGCGATGTCTGCACCGCTTTCTTGTGATGTAAGGAACGCTGTACCCATTTGTACACCAGACGCACCTAAAATTAAGCTGGCAAGCACACCTCTGCCATCCATAATGCCTCCTGCAGCGATAACCGGTACGCTCACCGCATCCGCAACCTGAGGAATCAGCGAGATACTGCCGATCATCGGGTATTCACCATCTTGTTTTAAGAATGAACCGCGATGTCCGCCTGCTTCACTGCCTTGTGTCACGATAATATCAACACCGGCTGCTTCATTTGCCAGAGCTTCTTCAACAGAAGTTGCTGTCCCCATCACAATAATGTCATGTTCATGCATTTTACGAATTAATCTGGTTTCAGGTACGCCGAAAGTAAAGCTTGCGACAGCTACTTTCTTTTCGATTAATATATCAATTTGGCGTTCAAGCTGTTGAGACTCTGATAAATTGACAACAGGATGTTCTAAATCCAATGCACGGCGGTAGGGACTTAACCAAGCATTCATTAAATCCACTTGTGCCGGTTTCAGTTTCTGCTTGTTCGGCACAAATAAATTCACCGCAAACGGTTTGGCAGTTAAAAGTTTCACTTTATCTATTTCTTCGCTTAATCGTTCTAAACTGAAATAACCTGCACCTATAGTTCCTAATCCGCCGCTGTCGCTTACACTCGCGACAAGTTCAGGCGTTGTATTGCCTGCCATACCTGCTTGAATAATAGGATACTTGATGCCAAGCATTGCACTCGCTTTTGTCTCAAACCACATAGGGTAAACACTCCTTATAAAGTTGGTTGATTCGGTTTAGGCTTTTGTTTTTGTCTTAAACGTTCATTGACTTTATTTTGTTCGTGTTGATCCATTTCGTCTTCGATATCAATACCAAGCAACTGTTCAATCAAGTCTTCCATGGTAATAATCGCATCCGTTCCGCCATACTCATCCAGCACAATCGCAATATGTTTACGTGATGCGATCATTTTGCGCATCACCCATTCTGCTTTATTATGCTCGTTCACAAACAGCGGTTTTGAGATGTAATCTTCTAATGATTTGTCATGATGTCGACTCCATACTAATAAATATTTAGAATGGAATACACCTACAATGTTATCAATTTCCTCATCATACACCGGATAACGTGTATAGGGGTGGGTCATAATAATATCATATACCTCATCATAAGGTGTATCGAGCGAAAATGCGGTCACATTGACACGCGGTGTAGTATCTACATCCTTTACACGCAGTTGTTCGAAAGTCAAAACACTTTGAAGTCTGTCTCGCTCACTTTCATTAAAAGCCCCTTGTGCCCCAGCAATCGTCACCATCGTACGAATTTCTTCTTTCGACATTCTATGACTTTGAAATTTATCATTCGCAAGCATTTTGTTGATTAAACCTGTTAAACCGTTCAATATTTTTGTGATAGGTGTCAAAATCACCACAAAGAAATGAATGACTGGATAAACAAGTTTAGAAATCACATCTGGATATGTAGCTGCGATGGATTTAGGAATGACTTCTGAAACAATGATTACAACAACAGTAATGACTAACGACGCAATTCCGACATTCCAGCCGTTTTGAACTGCTAAAATCGTTACTAAAGTCGGCAACACGATATTGGCACTGTTGTTCGCAATCAATATCGTTGTGATGAAATCTCTAGGTCTATTGAGTAATGTTAATAATTTTTTAGATTTAAGATCACCTTTACGGCTTTCCGTCTGTAATTTAACTTTATTTGCGGCAGTTAACGCAGTTTCACTGCCTGAAAAGAAGAAAGAAACAAATATTAATATAATGATAGCTATAATCATGGTGGCAACGCTCCCTTAGAACTCTGTTTTCACTTGCAAGAAAATGCGTTTATATCTATAATATTTTCCCTTTCAGCTAACGATGTAAACCGAATGCACTTGACACTTTTTCGCACAGTGAAAGTATTTATCCCTATTGTACCGAATTTTCAGACGAAATGTAGGAGTAAAATCTGACAATTTACAAGAAATAATTATATTGCGAGACGAGACCCAAAAGTAAGCACAATATTTACATCCCAGTTCACTTTCATTTTATGAGTCCAAAGTAGTTAAAAATAAAATCAGCATTTAACTTCGCAAAAGTTTTTAAAAAACATCGTGCACTTCGATGAAGTAGTATATAATATAAACAAAGATATTATAAAGTTATGAATAACTAATTTTTATAATACATCTGTAATTCTATTCACCAGGAGGAACAGCATGAAAAAATTAATATTAACTTTTTTAATCCCTTTAGTATTTATTACTGCATGCAATCAAAAAGAGGAGAAGGTTTCGAAACAAGAACATTCAAAAGAAGCAATTCACAAAGAAAAATCAAAAACATCTGACAAAAATAATAAAAACACTTCGTTCAAAATTAATTCACAAGAAAAATTTCACACTACTAAAGAAAAATTCACTTCTCAACAAACAGATAAAACCACTGAAACTATACAACCGAATAAAAGCAGTTCTAATCCAAAACAAGACAATCAAGAACCAATTCAAAATTCTCAACAATCGATTTCAAATGTGGAAACATCTACCAAAAACCAACATAGCACCTCTCAAAATGCTAATAAAAATACACAAATGTATATGTCACATGACGAATCCCAAATGGGATATGGCAAGGGTGACTATCAATCAGCCTTAGAAAGAAGCAAAGAAATATGGAAAAACCCTAACTCTGGTGTAGGTGGGCCATATTGGGTGGACAAAAATGAAGACTATGAAAGCTGGAAGCAAAGACAAATTCAATGGCAAAAAATGGTTACTGAATCCGAAAAAAGAGCAGCCGAAGATAACCAATGAATATCATGAAAATACACCCCAAAACTTTCAACAAATTTAAGTATAGTCAACGGAGGAGTTTTATATGAAAAAATTATTAGTGTTATTTTTATCATTTATCATTATATTAGCAGCTTGTGGAAAAAAGGAAGTTTCATTAGACGATATTGTTAAAGAATTCCAAAATGAAAAACTTAGTACTCACGATTTAAAAACTATGACTAAGGATGATTTTGGACCTGCACCTATGGCATCCGAAAAAGCAAAAATATTTACAGTTGAAGGCAATCGACACGCTCGAATATTCAAATTTAAAAATGATAGTGATTTAAAAACTACCAAAAAATATTATGATGAATTAGGTAAAGCCTCTGCATTATTTTATTCTCATACTTACGCAAAAGGAAATTACTTGATACAAATGAATGGTGACGTCAAGGAAGAAACATTTGAAAAATACAAGAAAGTTATGGAAAAGTTAATTGAAGAGTAATTCAGTAAATTGTTAATGCTTACCTATATAATACTTTGATAAAAGTTATTAAAAAACACGAGCAATGCTTCTACCATATCAGGTAGGCATTGCTCGTGCTTTGTTTTCAATATTTTAATTTCATAGAATATCGATTAACCGATAGAACCTTCCATTTCGAATTTGATTAGACGGTTCATTTCAACGGCATATTCCATTGGAAGTTCTTTTGTGAATGGTTCGATGAAGCCCATTACGATCATTTCAGTTGCTTCTTCTTCTGAAATACCGCGGCTCATCAAGTAGAATAATTGTTCTTCTGATACTTTAGAAACTTTCGCTTCGTGTTCTAATGAAATGTCATCGTTCATAATTTCATTATAAGGAATTGTATCTGAAGTTGATTTGTTATCTAAGATTAACGTATCGCATTCGATGTTCGCACGTGCACCTTTTGCTTTGCGTCCGAATTTAACGATACCGCGGTAAACAACTTTACCGCCATCTTTAGAAATTGATTTTGAAACGATAGTTGAAGATGTGTTTGGTGCTAAGTGAATCATTTTCGCACCTGCATCTTGAACTTGTCCTTTACCTGCTAAAGCGATAGAAAGTGTGCTGCCTTTGGCACCTTCTCCTGCTAATACACAGTTAGGGTATTTCATAGTCAATTTAGAACCTAAGTTGCCGTCAACCCATTCCATGTTACCATTCTCATGAACTAAAGTACGTTTAGTAACTAAGTTATAAACGTTGTTTGCCCAGTTTTGAATTGTAGTGTAACGCACATGTGCATCTTTGTGTACGATGATTTCTACTACAGCTGAGTGTAGTGAGTTAGTTGTATAAACTGGAGCTGTACAACCTTCAACGTAGTTTACTGATGCACCTTCATCAGCGATGATTAAAGTACGTTCGAATTGACCCATGTTTTCTGAGTTGATACGGAAGTATGCTTGAAGCGGTGTATCTAATTTGATGTTCTTAGGAACATAAATGAATGATCCGCCTGACCATACTGCTGAGTTAAGTGCTGCGAATTTGTTATCGGCAGCTGGAACAACTGAAGCAAAGTATTCTTTGAATAATTCTTCGTGTTCTCTTAATGCAGAGTCAGTGTCTTTGAAAATAACACCTTTCTCTTCTAATTCAGCTTCCATGTTTTGGTAAACAACTTCTGATTCATATTGTGCAGAAACACCAGCAAGGTATTTTTGTTCTGCTTCTGGGATACCTAAACGGTCGAAAGTACGTTTGATTTCTTCTGGTACTTCATCCCAAGAACGTTCTGCATGTTCAGAAGGTTTAACATAGTAAGTGATGTCGTCAAAGTTTAACTCTGACAAGTCGCCGCCCCATTGCGGCATCGGCATTTTATAGAATAATTTTAATGATTTAAGACGGAAGTCCAGCATCCATTCTGGTTCTTCCTTCATTCTTGATATTTCAGTAACGATATTTTCTGTTAATCCGCGTTCTGATCTGAAAATGGAAACATCTTCGTCGTGGAAACCATATTTGTAATCCCCAACATCAGGTGCTTTTTTAGCCATTTCAATCACTCCTTTTATATAATCAACACGATTTATTGACCCGTGACATTATTTCAAAAATAGATAGCGCTTCTTGGTGATTAAATGCTAGTGTATTACCTGCGCTGAGATAATACTTGTATTAATCAGTCTATCATGGAACTGACAAGTAAGAAACCACCTTGCCAGTTATCATACGTTTACCCGTTATTTACACTTACTTTGCATTTTCTTCAGATTCAGGATCTGCTTTGCCTTCGCGTTCCACAGTTCCTTTTTCTAAAGCTTTCCAAGCAAGTGTTGCACATTTAATACGTGCTGGGAATTGAGAAACACCTTGCAATGCTTCAATATCTCCCATATCTTCAGTAAGTTCGTAATCTTCTCCAAGCATCATTTTAGAGAACTCTTGGCTCATTTCTAATGCTTCTTTTAGTGAATGACCTTTAACTGCTTCAGTCATCATAGATGCACTAGACATTGAAATTGAACAGCCTTCACCATCAAACTTAGCATCCTCAATAATACCGTCAACAATATCGAAAGTAAGGTGGATGCGGTCTCCGCATGTTGGATTATTCATATCAACAGTTAAAGAGCCGTTATCTAATTTACCTTTATTTCTCGGATTTTTGTAGTGGTCCATAATTACAGATCTGTATAGTTGATCTAAATTATTAAAATTCATATGAGAAAAACTCCTTCGTTTGGTTTAAAGCGCTAATTAATTGATCAATGTCTTCTTTCGTATTATAAATATAGAAACTTGCTCTTGCTGTTGAAGATTGATTCAACCATTTCATTAACGGCTGCGCACAGTGGTGTCCTGCACGAACGGCTACGCCTTCAGTATCTAAAGCTGTCGCAGTATCGTGCGGGTGAATACCTTTCAAGTTGAAAGTGATTACGCCTGCACGTCTGTCTTTCGGCGGTCCGTAAATTTCTAAATCTTCAATCGCAGACATTTGTTCATACGCATATTCAGTCAGTTCTTTCTCATGTGCATGAATTGCATCAAAACCTAAATTTTCAAGGTACTTAATAGCTTCTGCTAAACCGATTGCTTGTGCAATCAATGGTGTACCTGCTTCAAATTTAGTCGGCAAGTCTGCCCAGCTTGCTTCGTATTTTCCTACGAAGTCAATCATGTCGCCGCCATATTCAATCGGTTCCATGTCTTTAAGCAAGCTGCGTTTACCAAATAAGACACCAATACCTGTCGGACCAAGCATTTTGTGTCCGCTGAAACTATAAAAATCAACATCTAAGTCTTGAACATCAATTTTCATGTGCGGAGCTGCTTGTGCACCGTCAACACTGATAATTGCGCCATGTTCGTGTGCAACTTTGGCAATTTCTTTTACATCGTTGATTGTACCTAATACGTTAGAAACGTGTGCAATCGCAACGATTTTAGTATTATCGTTGATTGTTGCTTTCACATCTTCGATGTTTAATTCTCCTGTTTCAGTCATTGGGATGAATTTTAAAGTTGCACCTTTACGATGTGCAAGTTCTTGCCAAGGTACAATGTTTGCGTGGTGTTCCATTTCAGTGACAACGATTTCATCGCCTTCTGAAATATTCGCATCCCCATAGCTGCGTGCAACTAAGTTGATTGATGCTGTTGTACCTCTTGTAAAGATAATTTCTTCAAAATAACGTGCATTAATGAAACGTCTTACTGTTTCGCGTGCACCTTCATAACCATCTGTTGCTAATGAACCGAGTGTATGCACACCGCGGTGAACATTAGAATTATAGCGTTTATAATAATCGTCAATTGCTTCGATTACTTGAATCGGTGTTTGACTTGTCGCTGTTGTATCTAAATAAGCTAAGCGTTTGCCATTGACTTGTTGTTTTAAGATTGGAAAATCTTCTATAACTTCATTAACATTTAGTGTTGTTTCGGCCACTATATCCACAGACCTTTCTTCATTAATAATCACTATCGTACAAAATAACGAAAAGCAGACAGGGTTTAATGAATCATTTGAAATCTGGTTGCTCAAGTGGTCGAAAGAGAAGGAGGAAAGCAAACGTGTTGATTGATTCCGCGTTGACTTCCTCCTGTTTTCAACCTCTCCTGCCTAGCTTAACTTTTTTTATTTTGCAACTTTTAATTCGATAACTTCACGTAATTGACGTTTAACGTCTTCAATTGGTAATTCTCTTACTACAGGGTCTAAGAAACCATGAATGATTAAACGTTCCGCTTCATGTTTAGAAATTCCGCGACTCATTAAATAGTAAAGTTGTTCATCATCCACACGGCCTACTGAAGCTGCGTGACCTGCTTCTACATCGTCTTCATCGATTAATAGAATAGGGTTGGCATCTCCGCGTGCTTTATCAGAAAGCATTAAGACACGTGACTCTTGGTTCGCAACTGATTTTGAACCGCCGTGTTTAATATATCCGATACCGTTAAAAATGATAGTTGCTTGTTCTTCAACAACACCGTGTTTAAGAATGTAACCATCAGTTTCTTTACCGTATTGAACAATCTTAGATGTTACGTTAGATTTTTGTTCGCCTGTACCTACTGCTACTGATTTCAATTCACTTGTCGAACGGTCGCCGATCAAGTTTGTTGTATTATCAATGATTTGGTTGCCTTCGTTCATTAAACCAAGTGCCCAATTGATTGTAGCATCTGCTTCTGTAATACCGCGACGAATGATATGGCCAGTGAACCCTTTATCTAAATAGTCTACTGCACCATAAGTGATTTTTGAGTTAGCACCCGCAATCACTTCAGAAATAATGTTTACTTGGTTGCCTTCGCCGCTTACGTCAGACAAGTAGTTTTCAACATAAGTGACTTCTGCGCTTTGTTCAGTCGCAATAATCACATGATTGAAGAAACTTGCGTTCTCATCATCATGAAGCACAACATATTGGATTGGGTGTTCTACAACTACATTCTTAGGAACATAAACAAATACACCACCGTTGATTAATGCTGTGTGTAATGCTGTTAAACGATGTTCGTCAACGTTCACTGCATCTTTCATAAGATATTTTTGAACAAGGTCGCCGTAATTAACTAATGCATCAGCTAAACCTTCAATCACTACACCGTCTTTTTGTGCTTGCTCTGAAACACGTGAGAATGCAAGTGAGTTGTTATGTTGAATGATTAAATTTTCTGATTGATCAACATCAATGATTTTTTCGATTGATTCTGGAACTTCACTGATGTCAGTGTATTTTTCAGATTTTGTTTCGAATTGTTTAAATGAGTCGAAATCCCATTTAGTAATTTTAGTTTTATCTGGTTTCGGCATTTCCAAAGTTTCAGTAAGTTTCAACGCTTCTTTACGTAATTCTGTCATCCAAGAAGGTTCATTTTGGGCTTGTGAATACTCAACAAGTTCTGCTTCAGAAATGTTCAAAGTTTCAGTCGTCATAACTTAATATCCTCCTAACGATACTTATAACATTTAATCGGTTGTTTCATCTTTGCGTATAAGCTTACGCTTCGCTGAATTCTTCTTTAACCCATTCATAACCTTCATTTTCAAGACGTTTTGCTAATTCTGCATCGCCTGTTTTAACGATTTTACCGTTATACATAACGTGTACGAAATCAGGTGTGATGTAGTTTAATAAACGTTGATAGTGCGTAATGATTAATGAACCGAAGTCATCTCCGCGCATTTCGTTGATACCTTTAGATACAACTTTCAACGCATCAATGTCTAAACCTGAGTCGATTTCGTCAAGAATAGCGAATTTAGGTTGCAACATCATTAATTGTAAAATTTCGTTACGTTTTTTCTCGCCGCCTGAGAACCCTTCGTTAAGGTAACGTTGAGCCATGTTAGGATCCATATCTAGGAATTCCATCTCTTTATCTAATTTCTTAATGAATTGCATTAAGTTGATTTCTTTACCTTCTTCACGTTTAGCATTAATTGCTGAACGCATGAAGTCAGCGTTTGTAACACCAGTGATTTCTGATGGATATTGCATAGCTAGGAATAAACCTGCTTTTGCACGTTCGTCAACGTCTAATTCTAAAACGTTTTCACCGTCAAGTAAAACTTCACCTTTAGTAACTGTGAAAGCTGGATGACCCATGATTGCTGCTGATAAAGTTGATTTACCAGTACCGTTAGGTCCCATTACTGCATGAATTTCTCCTGTGTTAATTGTTAAGTTAACACCTTTTAAAATTTCTTTATCCTCGATAGACACGTGTAAGTCTTTAATCTCCAATGTTGATGGCATTAAAAGTCCCTCCGTAAACATAAATAGTATTTCAATTACTAGTTTATAATAATTTTAATCTGTAGTCAAAACAGCACTACATTCGTACATTTATAAATTATAACGCAATTAAACCCTAGAATAAACCTTTTAAGTACCTAAATTAAAAGAATTCTTAAATAGTAATCACTTTTAAAAATGCAATTCAATGTGAAAAGCTGCACGAATTTTAAAGCCGTTGATTCTCATTTTCTCTCCTTCTATTATCATTACCCATATCTTTGTCACATATTTAGAAGGACAATTCCCACTGCTTTCACTTCCTATTACAACTAAAAAACACCCTCAAGCATTAATGCTTGAGAGTGATAGATTACCTTTGCAATATAAAACTGACATAACTATTTAATAAATTGATATTAGTATTTCTAACATTCATCTCAAAACTTTTCATCATCTGCCAACTGTTATCAAAGACTCACCACAGTGTCACCTTCCACCAGAGCTTTGAGAATTTTATTCTTCATGATGACTTCCTTTTCTTGCTAGTTTTTTAAATGCTCTTTTAATTTTAAAATTATCTGTTTTATCATACAGTTCTTCTTGTTGATTTTTAATTTGTAAAGATCTTATATACACATCTCTGTTATTGGACGTTTTACTTGTATGTTTAAGTTGTACATACCTATTTTCAGAGTTCGTTGTAGTAAACCAAATTGAATGAGTGGGTAATAATTCTACAATTCTAAGATTATGCGAAGTGAAAATCAATTGTCCCTTTGCACTCTCATCTACAATTTTCAAGACTTCTCCTAACAAATATTCAAATACTCCTGCATCTAATTCATCTACAACTACGCAAACATTAGTCTCTTTAAATAACGCTGACAAAACACTTAGCATAGATATGATTTTGATTATACCTTCAGATTCTGTATTAAGAGGTAGCCTATTACCATTTCTATTAGAGAGCAATTCAAATTGTATTCCTTTCGTTCCATCTTCTTTATGAATTTCAGCAATTTCATTAATTTCTATCGTCAAACCTGGAACGATACAAGGTAAGACAACATTTATATTTGGAAAAACCTCTCTTTTCAATAAATCAAAAATCTTTTTAGGGATAGCAGCCGATTTATTATCGACACTTTGACTCAATGGCACTATCCCTTTAACTTCATCTTGAAAGATATTAAAAGGGATTAAAATATTCGCCATTAAAAGCCCGTAATTTCTATTTTCAATAATGTGCAAGCCTTGAACAAAATGAATACTTAATGCGTAAAAAATCTGCATTTCTTCTTTTGAAAAAACTTCATTGTAAATTGGTAACATTTCACTATTAAAAATAAGCGACTTCCTTTGTTTTTTAGACAAATGAAATGAAACTAACCCTTGAATCTTCATTTCGTCTCTCATCGTTTTAATATTTTGATTTCTGACATATATTGTGTCGGAATCTGCTTGCACTAGCGTTTTGAACCTCTTGCCTTTTTCATCTTCTTTATATACTAATTTTTCAGATTCAACATGATAGACGCTATCTTTCTCTGAAATTTCGACATAATACTCAAGATACAGCTTTTTTTGATTTTCTAATATGACAATAAATTTAGCTTGCAACCATAAATTCTCTTTACCATATGTTACTAACCTTTTTCCGATTTGAGACAACTCTCTATTTTCTATTAAACTTTCGATAATTTTGAATGCATCAACTACCGCAGTTTTTCCTGATCCATTTTGACCATAAAACCCCACAACGTTAGATTTGTTTATATTAGAAAAATCAGCGTTTGTATTAAAGGAACCGTAGTTTACGTTTTTAATATTGCCTAATGTCATATCACTCATTTTAATTGTTGTTTTCATAATTTCTCCTTATGTCACAGTCACTTAAATTCCCACTTCCATTATACCACGTCTATCTTATCTAATACGTTTTTTTAACTGTTCAACCAATTTAATTTATGTATTAGTCTTTACTAAGTATCAAATGTCGATTTATTAATTGATTTTATTTGATAACACTCTATGAATAACTCGATAAAAAAACACCCCCAAGCATTATGCTTGAGAGTGATAGACAATGGTTTACTCGGCAGGGATGACTGCACCATCGTATTTTTTATTGATGAAATCTTTAATTTCTTTAGATTGTAATGCTTTGATTAAAGCTTGGATTTTTTTATCTTTTTCATGTCCTTCTTTAACCGCTACTAAGTTTGCGTATGGGTTGTTTTCTGGTTTTTCAAGTGCGATAGAGTCTTTTTTAGGACTTAATTTTTGTTCGATCGCGAAGTTAGAGTTGATGATTGCTGCGTCAACATCTTGGTTTTGATAGATTTTTGGTAAGTACTCAGCTGATTGTTTGTTGTTGAATTTGATATCTTTTTTGTTTTCTACAATGTCGCTGAAGTGTGCGTCTTGGATTTTAACGCCTTTTTTCAATTTGATTAAACCTTCGTCAACGAAGAATTTCAAGAAACGGCCTTCTTCAGCTGGGTTGTTTGATACGTAAACTGTTGCGCCTTTAGGAAGTTCTTTCAAGCTTTTGTATTTTTTAGAATACACAGCCATTGGTTCTAAGTGAACGTTGCCTACAGATACTAATTTATAGCCCTTGCTTTTCTTTTCAGTGTTTAAGTAAGGTGTGTGTTGGAAGAAGTTTGCATCCAATTCACCGCTGTCTACTAATTTGTTAGGTGTAGTATAGTCGTTGATTGTTTTGATTTTTAAGTCATAACCTTCTTTTTTCAAGATTGGTTTTGCTTGTTCTAAAAGTTCAGCGTGAGGTGCCGGTGATGCTCCGACTTTAATTGTCTTAGATTCTCCTCCGCTTGATTTGTCTTTATTGCCGCATGCTGCTAAAGCTACAGTTAATACTAAAACTGCTAAAATAGTAATAATCTTTTTCATTGAATTGACCCTCTCTTAATGTAATTAACGTTTATCGATTTTATTTGTAGCCCAGTCACCCACAAATTGGATAATGAACACAAATACCAAAATAAAGATAGTTGAAACCAAGATGACGTCATTTTGGTTTCTTGTAAAGCCTGTTAAATAAGCTAAGTTACCTAAACCGCCGGCACCGATTACTCCGGCTACTGCAGTTGAACCTACTAATGCGATAGCTGTAACTGTAATACCTGAGATAAGTGCTGGACGTGATTCAGGAATTAATACTTTTCGAATAATTGTCCAAGTATTTGCACCCATTGAACGTGCAGCTTCAATAACGCCTTTATCTATTTCTTTAAACGCAATTTCAACTAAACGTGCATAGAATGGTGCCGCGCCAATGACTAATGCCGGCAATGCCCCTGTCGGTCCGCTGATTGTTCCTAAAATCAAACTTGTAAATGGAATCAATAACAAGATTAAAATGATGAACGGAATTGCACGGAACAAGTTGACAATGAATGATACGATTTGATAAAACACTTTGGCTGCCGGTGATTTGCTTTTAGCTGTTAAGAAAAGCAGCACACCTAAAATAATGCCGATAAAGAATGCAAAAACAGTTGAAATAGCAGTCATATAAAGTGTTTCGTATGAAGCCACCCAAACTTGATCCCATTGGACGTTCGGCATGGTTACCATTTCGCGCAGAATATCGCTGAATGACTTATCCATTTCGAATCACCTCCACATGTACATTGCGGTTTTCAAGCTCGTTTTTAAAATCATCAAAAAATTCAGTTTTCAAGTCTGCAATATGTACAATCAAGAAACCGATCGGTCCGCTTTTCGAATGACGGATATTCGCTTCTAAGATGTTCACATCGAGATTATATTTTTGAGTGATATATGATACAACCGGTTCAGTCGTTTCTTCTCCTGAGAAGTTCAAACGGACAATGTAACCATTTGTTGCTTCTGGAATAAGTTCTTGAATCGATTCATCGAATTCATCATTCAAGCCTTCTTTAACGAAGCGTTTAGTTACCGGATGCTGAGGATTTTCAAAGACCTCTTTTACATCGCCGCGTTCAATCACTTTACCATTTTCCATTACTGCAACTTCATCGCAGATTTGACGAATGACATTCATTTCATGCGTAATGATAACAATTGTTAAATCTTCTTCTTTTCTGATTTTCAGTAATAACTCTAAAATTTCATCAGTTGTTTGCGGGTCGAGTGCACTTGTTGCCTCATCGCAAAGCAATACTTTCGGTTCGTTTGCTAAAGCACGTGCAATACCCACTCTTTGTTTTTGACCGCCAGATAGTTCAGAAGGATAAGAATTTTCTCGCCCTTTAAGTCCTACAAGTTCTACAAGCTCTTGTGCTCTGCTTTCAGCTTTCTTCTTATCTACTCCGGCTATTTCCAACGGAAACTTAATGTTATCTACAACAGTTCGCGACCAAAGCAAGTTGAAATGTTGGAATATCATACTTACCTTTTGTCGTTTCTGTCTAAGCTGCGCCTTGCTGAGTTGTCCTAATTCATCTCCATCTATGATGACTTCTCCTGATGTAGGTTCCTCTAAATAATTTAAAATTCTGACAAGTGTACTTTTACCGGCACCTGAAAACCCGATGACACCGTATATGACACCTTCTGCCACATCTAAATCGACATGATCAACTGCCAGCACATCTTGGTGTTTCGTCTTATACCTTTTGACGATTTGTTTCAGTTGAATCACTTGTTTCTCCCCTTTCCTTACTTTACCTGCAAAATTAAAAATGCTTTCTCTTATCGCTGCTGTAAGCAAAAAAGAGAAAGCAATTTAAAATTTCTTTCTCTCATCTTCAAAAGCAGTTCAACTTTTTGTGAATTGGCACCATTTCTTTAAAAGACGGTTGCCGGGTTTCAACGGGCACATCCCTCCACCTCTCTTGATAAGAGATAACTATTTAATTGATATTAATCCTACCACTTCACTCGGTAGGCGTCAATAACTATTTTAAATTTTCTAATAAATAAGGAACAGATTGAAATGCATAAATGCGTTTTAGTTCCTTATCTTTAGACATCACCATCAAAACAGGAACAGATTGAATTTGATATTGTTCGCTGAAATCTGCATGGAAGTTTAAATCTGCCTTAACAATCGGCAAGTCTAAAATTTCATTTGCAATATCCAGCATGCGTTCAGACACTTTGCATGTTCCGCACATCGGTGTGTAGCCGAATATCAAATGTTTATCTTGATTGAAGTTTTGTGTGATATCTGCAATATGCTGCTTAGAACTCATCTATATACTAATCCTTTCACAGGTGCTTCACCTTTTACCATAAATCCATAATTTCTAAGCACTCTGGCAAGATATGGGCGTGGACAGCGAGCCACCTCGCAATATGTTTTATCTACAAAAATATGCTCGCTCTCAGAAAGATAATGCTTAAACCATTGACGAATCCGTCTGCCTTCCTTATCCGCATCAACAAGAATATAAACCGGACGCTCATACAATGTTTCGATCATATCGTCTAATTTATCGATTCCCATCGTACCATGTGTACAAATAATCTGTACCGGTTCATCAATGACCTCTTGAACACGCTTCTTATCTGTCTTACCTTCAACAACGATTACTTTATCTAACAATGCCATATTCACTACACTCCAATACTCTCGTGATATCATTGCATAATAACTTGCAAACGTAAGTGCTTAGGTTCTTACCAATATTATATTGTTTTATGAGCTGCTAACTCAATTGTAACGCAAGCGCCTTTTAAATTACACGCAACTTGTTTTATGTACAAACAAGCCCTTTCAATTTATGTAATAATTCTGCTGTTAAGCACTTGCACTTTACCTTCATAGTTACTTATAGCCCGTTAAATAAAAAAATAACTCCAAAACACAAAGTATCTTGGAGTTACGACGAATCGTCAATTATTCACCGATCATTTCTTTATATTGATCTGCTGATAATAATTCATCTAATTGGCTTTCGTCATTTAATTTAACTTTAACCATCCATGCTTTTTCGTATGGTGATTCATTAACAAATTCTGGGCTGTCTTCTAATTCTTCGTTAACTTCGACTACAGTTCCTGAAACTGGAGCGTATAATTCAGAAACAGTTTTAACTGATTCAACGCTTCCGAAAGATTCGCCCTCTTCGATATCATCGTCAGCTTCTGGTAATTCAACGAATACGATATCACCAAGTTCTCCTTGAGCGTATTCAGTAATACCGATTGTTACTGTGTCGTCCTCAACTTTTACCCATTCATGTTCTTTTGAATATTTTAATTCCTCTGGCACTGCCACACGAATCCCCTCCTATTTTATAAATGAATACTCTTTAATGATGCCATATGAAACCTTTTCATTCAACTATTTATAGACATCTTGTAGTTTTTTAATCTTTAGAGTTAATTTAATAATTAGCAATCTGTTGTTGCTGTTGGGCTTTTAACTTAATTTACCCAAGTATCTTTGTATTCTTGCTCTTTAAAACCTAATGTAATTTTATTGCCAGACACAGCAAGCGGACGTTTGACTAACATACCGTCAGAAGCCAATAAATCTAGTTTTTCATCATCAGACAAACTGTCTAATCTATCTTTCAGACCAAGTTCGCGGTATTTGCCTCCGCGTTTGTTAAATAACTTATCAAGCTCAACACCCGTTTTATCAATAATGTCTTGCAGCTCTCTTTTATTCGGGTTTAGTTCTACAATATCAATCGGTTCATAACTTACACCATATTCATCTAAAAATTTTGCAGCTTTTTTACAAGTCGTACAGTTGTGGTACTGATAGAATCTAATCATCTTTTGACCTCCTTTAACTAATTATTTCTAATATAGCAAATTTTCATAAAGAACGCTTTAAATTATAGGTATATTTTTTTAATCTTACGCACAAATTGGTTATAATAATGTTAGTAGTATCAGAAAAAAGGAGAGAAATTTAAATGGAATCGATTAAAACACGTCAAGATTTCGATAATATCATTCAAAGCAATGAACCAGTTATCATTAAATTCGAAGCTGGCTGGTGCCCTGATTGCCGTGCTATGGATATGTGGATTGACCCGATTGTTGAAAAATACAACGACTATAAATGGTATACAGTAAACCGCGACGAATTAGAAGATGTTGCACAAGATTACGAAGTCATGGGTATTCCTAGCTTGCTTGTATTCAAAGATGGCGAAAAAACTGCACACTTGCATTCAGCAAATGCTAAATCTCCAGAACAAGTTGAAGATTTCTTAAGCCAAACTTTCAACAAATAATTAATAATTTTACGTCTAACGTATAAATAAAGCCGGGTTGCATTGATTTGCAGCCCGGCTTTTTCTATACATTAATATTCTGAAATAAAGTTTTCAGTATGACGCGGTTTTTTTGGAGGGATTTTTGTTTCCATGTCTGTAAGATATAAGAAACCTAATAAATCTTCATCATCTTCTACACCTAATACTTTTCTCACTTTAGGTTGGAAAATGTATGGCGGTGTTTTCCAGCACGTACCGATGCCTGCTTCATGCAGCAGCAGCATCAAGTTTTGTGCATAAGCACCAAATGCTAAATGGTTCTCTAGGTTTTCTTTTTGTCTTGGATCTCGTTTTACAATCAATACGAGTAAGCCGCCTAATTTAGTCACTGCATCGTAGTGACTTTGCTGTTTCTCTGGTTCGTTGCGAAACGCATAACGAGAAACCGATCTGCTTAAATCAGGCAGTCTGTCTTTAGACACATGGATGATTCTCCAAGGTTCCCTCATTCCATGATTAGGTGCATCTGTAGAGAGTTTTAATGCTTCATACAACGCTTTATCATCTATATGCATATCATGGTCAAAAATCTTCACACTGCGTCTTGAAGAAATTGCTTCCCTTAATTCCACAATCCAACTCTCCTTTACCTATTGATAATCATTATCATTTATAGTATAGATTGGTTTACATATTATTTCAAATTATTTGTTTATATCATATAAAGTTAACAATTCTTTTAATTTGCTGACATGAATTTGTCCTGGTGCTTGCGCTTCACCTAACGCACCATATGACACTGTACCGCCAAAGACACCTTGCGCTGTTCTTGAAACCAGTCCTAATTGAGACATAGAAATACCAATCACTTTAGCGCCGACACTCTCTGATGAAATATACAACGCATCTAATAAATGCGTTACATCCTCTGCAGCGTTCGGCATTACTGCAAGTTTTATATAATCTGCCCCTGTCTTACTCATTTTAAAGTAAGTAAATTTCAAGTTTTCTAACGGAGGTGTTTGATTGAAGTCATGTTGAGAAAGTACTACTTCTATATCAGATGCTTGTGCTTTCTTTACTAATTGCTCAATACGTAATTTGTTTTGTTCTTCCCATTCAATATCAATCATATCAATACCAGACAATTTGATTAATGCTTCAACCAATTCATAATAAGCTGTTTCGGATTTTTCCCCTTTTCCGCCTTGTGAACTTGTACGATAGGTCACTAGGATTTTGGCTGTTTGATGTGCTTCATGCAATGCAGCTGTTAATGCTTCTAATGCCTCTTGAACAAACGTTTCTCGCTGATCGATTCTTAATTCAATGATATCTATTGCTGCTGCATTTTCCTTCAATTGTGTCAGTAATTCTTCTGTTGCTTCAAATTTCGGCGCAATAGTAGCCGCGACTTCAACCTGTGTCATTGTAACAACCCCTTTATTTAACATTGCTGCTTGTTATTTTGAATCATTTATATTATTAATAGTTTAACACTAGTCCAAAACTAAAAGTAAGACTATGAATGATAATATAACTAAAATAATAAGCGCTATAACGATAAATGCAATGCACCCCATGTCATCTGTCCCTTCTCACGCTTGTGTATACGCATTATAATTATTTTATATAATAGCACAAGAATTACCTAGACGTACAATAACATTCAAACAGATTAATGTAGCTTAATATTGCAAGCAACACCTTTTATATTTTTACTTTTTTGTTAAAACTATCATTTTAGTATTGCTTTGATTAAATACGTATAATAATATTAAATTAAACTTATCAGTGATAACGGGATTAAGACAAACAAACAAGAAATCCAGATATACCAAAAGAGGTGTTATTTATGAAAGAATTCCGCTTGCTAGGCCCAGAAGATTTAGATGAGGTCTACCAACTATTCAAAGAAGCAACGCGTGACTTTAAAAATATTTATACATGGGCGATTTATGATGAAAATACATTGTCAAAGGACTATTTCAAACGACTAGTAGATAAAAGCAATAAAGTCCAATATTTATTCGGCGTCTTCTTCAACAAAGAACTTGTGGGTGCATTAACTTTGTTTCACCCTATTATTGTCGGAACACAGCATAAAGCAATCATAGAAAATATGTATGTTAAAGATATCGATCATCTCGATGAGAAATTATTGAACACTGTTACTGATTTTTGCGAACAACGTGCAATCGAAAAGATTTTAGCACCGGTCGCATCAAACAATATCAGTGCCCTTACATTTTACAGCGAATATGGTTTTTCTAAAATCGGTTTTGAAACTGCATCACGCAAATACGGAGAGAAATATATCGATGAGCATTGGTTAATCTATCCAATTCAAAAAGAAGCACGCCTTAATTAAGCTGTATGAGAGGCATAAAATAAAAAAATTCGGTACATTCCCGTGTACCGAATTGATTAAGTAAAGTAAGTTGTAATTAAGTGACCGTAAATCGTAACGGTTACGTTTTATATTACATGATGATGTTAGATTTGTAAACCATAAATCGTAATTTTTACGATTTAATTTTATATAAGAGAAAAGCAAGTGCAAAAATGATGAGTTTGCACTTGCTTATTTTAATTGCTTTTATACACGCTAAGGGCTCTGTTTGCTGATTCTAACAGATGGTGTTCATAATAATTTTCATGAACATACTCGAAGATATGTTCTGTATTTGTTTCTTCTTTTGGAAAATTATTATCTTTAATAATATACTCTGCTAATTGCCCAAATGGTGTATCATCTTCCATAAATGTGATAATAAATTTATAAAAGCTCATATAACAACCCCACTTAAAGATATTCTAAATTGAAAACACTAGTATCAATAAGTCTTCGCTATCTACGAAAAATTATTCTTATCAGTTAAATAGGTTTTTTGTCAGTATAACATAAATTTTCATATTGAATATAGTTTTTAGCAAAATTCATTGATTACTTATTAAAACAATCAACCTATTTCAGCACTGTGTTTTTCACATTCTAAGTTCGTCCGATCAAATAATCATAATTTTCCGAAGACTTCATCCACCCAATAATCACGCTTGCTTTTCTATCTTTGATATATTTTTGCAGGATTCATTCTTCTTACTCTCTACGTTAGCGGAGGGGGTACAGAAACGCAAGGCTTTTATGCAGACATTATAAAGTTTAATGCATTATTTTTTCACTAAATTCAATCTTTTGTAATATTTAAATAGCTCAATTGAATCATGTGTGAAATATTTTTAATTAAAAGCGTGCAAAATAAAAAAGCAGGACCGTAAAAAGTCCTGCTTAGTGTATAGCGATGAGATTAGAATCCGCGTCCGGCACCTCCGCCGCCGAAGCCGCCGCCTCCGCCGAAACTGCCGCCGCTGAATCCTCCACCGCCTGATGAGCCGCCGAAGTCTCCGCCAAAGCCTCCAGATCCGACCCACCAAGTATCTGAATCATGTCTTCTGCGACCGCCGCCTCTTGGAGGTCCGCCGCCGCCATTTTTAGTGAAAATTATAATAAGTATCACGACAATAAGGAAAAAGATGCCGAAGACACTTAAATAAGCATCTCCTTCTGAGTTATCTTGTTCTTTTGGTGAAGACTCAGTGAACTTTTCACCATCATAACCATAAGCTTTAGCTATCTCTTTCCATACAGCATTGTACAGTTGTGTAATACCTTGACTGTAATATGCTTTTTGTTGTTCCTTACTATCAGCATGTGCTGCTTTTTTCGCATAAGGCATGAAGTTGTCATCAATCAGAGCACCTACTTTAGCATCGTTTAAGACACCTTCCAGGCCTCTTCCGACAGCTACTTGGATACCTCTGTTTTGATATTCATTACCATTATCTAAATTGACTAGAATGACGACACCTCGACTATGCTTTTGGTCCCCTACTTTATAGTGGCGGCCAGCTTGATATGCATAGTCTTCTTTTGGTGTTTGACCGATGGACTTCATCGTCATAACCAAAATGTCCGAGTCTGTACCATCTTGCAATTTTTGACCTTTATTTACAATTTCGTCTTTATCTTGCGCAGAAATTAAATCTGCATGATCTTGAACAAATACCGGTGGTTCTAGTTTAGGAAATTTATCTGATGACGCAGCACCTGCATTCTGTGCAACGAGCAATATCCCAACGAACATTACAACTAATAAGCTGGCAATGCGTTTTATCATTGAGATTTATCAGTGCCGAAATCTACTTTAGGAGCTTTATCGGCACCTTTCTCAGCTTTAAAGTACTCTTTCTTATCGAATCCGAATATTTTAGCAACAATGGTTGTTGGGAAGTGTCTGATGGCTTGGTTATATTTATTGACTGATGTATTGTAATCATTTCTGGCAACCGCAATTCTGTTTTCAGTTCCAGCTAGTTCATCGCGCAATCCAGTGAATTGTTTGTCTGCTTTTAAATCTGGATAATTTTCACTGATTGCTAAGAGTCTGCTTAATGAAGAATTCACTTCTTCGTTTGCTTCAGCTTTTTCTTTCGGTGTTGAGGCACCAGCTAGTTTACTGCGTGCATCTGAAACTTGTTTAAATACATCTTCTTCATGCTTCGCATAACCTTTAACAGTATTTACCAAGTTTGGAATTAAATCAACACGGCGTTGAAGCTGGTTATCAATGTTAGACAGTTGGTTTTCAGTATCTTCATCCATTCCTACAAGTTTATTGTAAGGTGCAATCATAGTCACTCCAATGATGACTATAACGATTCCGATGATGATAAGAGGTGTAAGTATTTTCTTCATAATCTGCTCCTTTAACTTAAAGATTCTCAATTTAATTATACATGATACCTATCTATCTGGCTAAATTTCACGAACAGAAGATTCTTGTCTATACCCTCATAAATTTATTTTTGAACAGTGTTATTTTATAGATGCAATTACCAAAAATAATTGTATAATAACAGTTGTATTCGAAATACACATAAAAATACATTCAAGTTTAGAAGGTGTTCGTTTGGATTTCTTAAAGAAGCCCTTAACTGTTTATTTACTATTATTTCTTAGCACTACACTATTTGGAGCGTTATTGCTGTATTTGCCGGCGACAGGTAAGCAATACACCTCATTTATAGATGCTTTCTTTGTAGCTTCTAGTGCGTTTACTGTTACCGGCCTATCCACTGTAGATATCACAACACAGTTTAATTGGCTTGGCGACATCATTATTATGTTTTTGATTCAAATCGGCGGATTAGGTATTGTCACCATTACAACACTCACATTGATTATCGCTAACCGCAGAATATCCATGCACGAACGCAAATTGATTATGGTCACTTGGAATGTGGATGAACCTGGCGGTATGGTACGTTTAATTCGCCAATTAACGCTGTATAGTATCACAACAGAATTCATCGGCATGCTGCTTTTAGCATTATCGTTTGTACCGAAATACGGTATTGGCAAAGGTATCTTCATCAGTATGTTCACCGCTGTTTCAGCGTTCAATAACGCAGGATTTGCATTATTTTCAAAGAACATGATTGAGTTCAATGATGATCCGGTTGTTACACTTATCATTCCTATACTAATCATTATGGGTGGTCTTGGACCATTAGTGATGTCTGATTTGATACGTACAAGAAGATTATCTAAATTAAAGCTGCATACAAAAGTCGCAGTTACTACTACGCTAGCTTTAATTGCCATTGGTACAGCAGGCTATTTCTTATTAGAGTATACCAATACGTTAAGACCTTTTAATATATGGGCTAAAATCGGCACTTCTTTCTTTCAATCTGTCACTACGAGAACAGCCGGTTTCCAATCTGTAGATTTAGGTTTGATTCATACCCCTACCGCAATTATGATGATGATTTTAATGTTCATCGGCGGTGCACCTTTTAGTGCAGCAGGCGGTATTAAAGTCACTACATTTATTGTTGTGCTTATGTTTGTATACAGCACATTGCGCGACGATGATCATACAACACTCTTCAATAGAACGATTAAACCTAAAACAATCGCAAAAGCAATTACTGTCACTTCTGTAAGTTTAATATTTGTGTTGACTGTCACTTTTATTGTCAGCTGTTTAAACGAAACAACACCATTCATTAAAGTTATTTTTGAAGTCGTATCAGCTTTTGGTACAGTTGGTTTAAGCATGAACTTTACAACTGAATATCATACTCTGACAAAAGCTATTATCATTATTGTCATGATATGCGGTAAATTAGGTGTTGTAACAGTATTAGCACTGTTCATCCCTAGTAAAAAACGCTTTTATCAATATGCCAAAGGCAATATCTATTTATAATCTGTATACACAAGACCTGTTTTTCAGGTCTTGTCAGACTGTAGACAAACTATCGTTATAGCATATAAAAAGTGTAACGGTAGTTTGTTTTTTTATGATTTTTTCGAAAATATGTATAAAATTCTTTAAAATAGAAGTCCTCACGGACTCTTATGTAAGCCACGTAGCTACTTTTTTCAAATTCATCGCAGCACAAGTAAACATCGTATCCATTGTCACCTTTCCTAAACCTCGAAAACGTGTCCATCTCATACCATGTTGCTCTTTAGCATCACCAAATCGTCTTTCTATTGTTTGGCTTCTCATTTTATATATTTTTTAATTGAATCCATAAACCTTAAGTCTTCAACTATATCCAAATCATCTTGCCATACATGCCTTTGGATTTGTTTTTGAAACTGTTTATTTTCGGTACATTTACTCAATAATGGGCATTCACGACATGTGTCAGAACTTGACATATATAGTCTGTGTCCAGTGGGCATAGTTCTTTTGTAAGTTAAAAACTCATCATTAGGACAAATATAACTATCATAATATTCATCGTAGATGAAATCGCGATTTTTGAAGAAACCTTCTTTTCCTTTTGGTCGAGTATACGGCATCACAGGTATTATTAATTTTTCAATAAGATAGTGTGCGTTAGCTGGAGTCTTATAACCAGAATCAACTGCTACATATCTCGCCTTTAAACCTAATTTCTCCATTCTTTCTATCATAGGTTTCAATTGTGTACTATCATGGACATTTCCTGGAGTGACATGTGAATCTAAAATGAAGCCGTGTCTATCGACACATGCATGTAGCGAATAGGCAAATTGCTTTTCTCTCTCGCTCTTCACATAATAACCAGACTCTGGATCAGTTTTACTTTCTTTTATATATTTAGTTTTCACTTCCTTTTTCTTTTTTATAGGCTTTTTTCCATCGGCTTTTCTTAGAAGATTTACTTCATCATCCAATTCTTTTTGGTATGCTTTGGCTTCAATTTGAACAACTTTCTTAATGTATTTATTTTTATTGGCATTGGCTTTAATATGAGTTGAATCGATAAAAATTTGCTCGGTATTAATAAGATTATTTTCAAAAGCAATTTCTAAGATGTGTTGGAAGATTTCTTCAAATACCTTATTATCATAAAATCGGCGGGTGTAGTTTTTGCTAAAAGTACCAAAATGAGGAACTTTATCAAAGAATCCATAACCTAAGTACCATCGGTACGCTACATTAGTGTGAATTTCTTTTATAGTTTGTCTCATAGATTTAATACCGAATAATTTTTGAATTAGAAGGATTTTTACTAGAATTACAGGGTCTATAGAAGGTCTGCCATTATCTAAGCAGTATTTATCTTTCACTAAATCATAAACAAAGTTAAGATCTAAGACTTTTTCAACTTTACGTAACAAGTGATCATCAGGAACTAACTGAGATATTGAAATCATTTCAAGTTGTTCTCTGTTATTGGAAGATTTATTTAGCATACTATCACCTCAATATCTTATTACTATTATTATACAAGAAATGGGCAAACAGGTTGTTATGTAAAATATTGAAAAATAAAAAATGCCGACAAGTCCGTAGGACTTTGTCGACAGTCTGACAAGACCTGTTTTTCAGGTCTTGTTTTCTTTTACGATATAGGGTTTTACAAAATATAAATTACAGTTATATTATAAGTAACCCTATTTAGAAAGGAAAAATGATTATGAAAAAATTATGCTTTATCCTCGCTACAAGCTTATTATTGCTCTCAGCTTGCAATAGCGATAATGATTCAGATAAAAGCGAAAAGAAATCGCAAAGTGAATCAACTAAAAAGTCAAAAGAGCACTCAAAAGCTAAGCAAAAAGAAAACGACAGCCAGAACAAATCAAAGACTTCAGAAAATAATTCCTCTAAAAGCTCACCTCATAATAAGCAACAACAAGACAATAACAATACTCAAAAGCAAGTCAGTCTCAACAATATAACTGACCGCGCTACATTAGAAAGTGTTATTTATGGTAATTACAGCGAAATGGATAAAATACAGGCCTATAACTCTGCAGTCGCAAATGGCGTCATCCCACAAGGCAACGTGATGGAAGGACCAGCAAGTGCTGCCTACCAAAGTTCATTACGTGTTGAAAGCGGTGCGGAAAAATCCATCTACGAACAACAAGGTAATACTCAATCAAATACTTCAGAACAAGATGTTAATGCTGAAATTAATGCTGCACAAACAAAAGACGAATACATCAATGCACTACGTAAAAAATATCATGGCGGCTTATCTACTCAAGAACTCCAAACTAAAGCTGCAATAGAACAAGGCTATTACGATGGTAGTAAAGAAGAACAAAAAGCTATATATGATGAAATACAAAGACGAGAAGCAGATATCGAAGCAGGAAAATACGATCAATATAAACAATAAAAATAAGAAAAAAGAAAAGCAGCACAACAACCTTTAAAAGATTGTTGTGCTGCTTATTTCAGCTTTAGTAAAAATTATGACATTTTTACAACGTTAGCAGCTTGTTCACCGCGGTCGCCTTCAACGATGTCGAAGTCAACTTGTTGGCCTTCTTCTAATGTTTTGTAGCCATCGCCTTGGATTGCTGAGAAGTGTACGAATACGTCGTCGCCATTTTCTCTTTCGATAAATCCAAAACCTTTTTCTGCGTTAAACCATTTAACTGTACCGTTATTCATATAAAAATCCTCCATGTGCTTTTGCACGAATATTTGTAACTTGTTTATAAAAATCAATGGGAGCAAATTCATACGAATAAAACTTCAAATTAATTTCACGAACAAAAATTACTTAAGTTCAATACTACACGTATTTTTTCGATTTGTACACCCTTTTGACTCAAATAGCACTTACAAATAAAAAAACACCAACCTATAATGTAAAATTACATTTTGATTGACCATAAAATTTAGAAAATGAAGAATTTCCTATTGGCACTTACACAAAATAACTATACAATATTTACAAAACAAAAATACTTTTCACAAAGTTTTTACAAACATATTCTTTTTATGTTAATAGGCGTATATCCGCTTTATTATAATCAAAACATCTTGGAGGTTACAACATGAAACAAAAGGAAGAATGGTATAAATCAACTTGGTTTACGATTTTAATGCTATTATTTGTATTTCCAGTAGGTCTATTTTTAATGTGGAAGTTCAAATCCTGGAAGTTGTGGGTTAAAATCCTGATTACAGTTTTAGTAGTAATGGGTGCTGTGAATATGATGACAAATAACAACGTTCCTCAAAACGATAATACTAGCAATACAAAGTCTGAATCAAAATCAGAAAAGAAACAAGATACTAAAAAAGAAACTAAAGCCACTCACAAAATGAATGAAGTTGTTAAACTCGATAAACTAGAGTTCAATGTGACAAATAAAGCAGTTGCTGATCAAGTGGGAAATGTGCTGACTAACAAAGCAAAAGGAACATTTATTATTTTAGACGTTACTGTTAAAAATAATGGAGATAAAGCAGTAGATATTGCAAACTCATTTTTCAAATTAGTTGGGGACGGCAAAACTTATGAAGCTGATTCTGCAGCATCAACGACTGCCAACCAAGCTGTATCGCCTGATGATCTAGGTTTCTTTGGAGATAAAATAAATCCAGACAGCACTAAAAATGGAAAAGTTGTTTTCGATGTATCAAAAGAAGTCGCAAACAAACAAGATTTAGTACTTCAAGTTCAATCTGGTGTTTTTGGAACTAAAACAGAAAAAATCAAATTAAAATAATCTCATTTTGGGCAGCTCAAAAGCTGCCCTCTTTCTTTGTTTTCATACAAACACAGTCATTAAAAACCTTTATAAAAAATCAATAAATTTGCGCACTTTTTGTGGCAATATCCAAATAAAAAAGCCCATAACCGCGCGGGTTATAGGCATATGTATGGAGGCGGCGGGATTTGAACCCGCGTCCAAGGATCCTGATACAAATCTTTCTACGTGTGTAGTCTATTATTCAAATTTCACATGGTGGTAGGAAATAGACAACCAACACCATGCTAGTTCGCTTAATCTCTTCTAGACAGACTTCGAACAGCAGTGCCTAGCGTATCCTACTAAAGTTGAATCACGTTAACAGCACATAGGCGATGCTGTTAGGTGATGCAGAGTGCGATTAGGCAGCTACTGCTAAATTATTGTTTGATTTGCCAGTTATTATAAACTGAGTGTGTTGATAACGAAGACAACCCTCCGACACGCTTAATAAGCTCTGGGGACCCCTGTCGAATCCAAAACGCCCCCTTAATATTAATAAACAGATTCTAATTGTAAAGAATCCGAAAGCATTCTTTATCATATCAAATAAACTTTAACTAGGCAACGAAATTGTTTACATTCTCTTATTATTCTTAAATAAGATGCGGGAAGCAGGACGTGCCTGCTTGCCCTTAATAACGGTCTTTCATTGCACGTTGGATATCGCGCTTTACTGCTTTATCTTTAAGATCTTGACGCTTATCGTATTTTTTCTTACCTCGCGCAACACCAATTAAGACTTTGCATTGTCCATGCTTGAGATACAGTTTTAATGGAATAATAGAATAGCCGATTTCACGTGTACGTGTTCCCAATTTTTGAATCTCTCTTTTGTGCAAGAGCAGTTTTCTTGGGCGCAATGGATCGTGATTAAATCGGTTGCCTTCTTCATAAGGCGCAATATGCATATTATGAACGTAAATTTCACCATTTTTCACTTGTGCGAAACTATCTTTTAAGTTGGCACTGCCGCGACGAATGGATTTAATTTCTGTACCTCTTAACACAATGCCCGCTTCAAGCGTATCCTCTATATTATAATCGTGTCTGGCTTTGCGGTTCTCCGCTAAAGTACCAGGAGATTTTTTCTTCTTCTTCGACATCGTGTTCACCTCTTGTTGAAATTATTATAAAGAGAAATAAGTACACAGTACTTAAATCTCTTTCTCATACATTATTTCTTTTTACGTGCTTTTTGTTTTACCTTTTTACTTTTGTAAAACGGTTTGTGATTTGTATTGTTTTGTTTATCGCGGTTACGTTGGTTTTTACCTTTACGTTGTTTCTTCTTGCCTTTTTTCTTATCTCCGCCAAGGTTTTTACCGCGTGTTTTTGTTTGGATTGTCGTACCGCGTGCAGGACGTTCACTTGATTTTTTGCGTTTTGGTTCCGGCATGCCTAAGATTTGGAAATCAATCATACGTTGTTCCACATCGACATTAACGACTTTGATTTTAACAGCGTCGCCAATGCGGAAGACATTGCCTGAGCGTTCGCCGATCATAGCCATTTGACCTTCTGCGAATTGGTAATAGTCATCTGTCATATTAGACACATGCACCATACCTTCTACAGTATTCGGCAATTCTACAAACATACCGAAGTTTGCGACAGAACTGATGATACCTTCAAACTCATCACCGATGTGTTGAAGCATAAATTCTGCTTTCTTCAGTTCGTCCGTGTCACGTTCAGCTTCAATTGCACGACGTTCGCGATTAGAAGTATGTTCTGCGATTTCTGGAAGTTTATCTTCCCATTTTCTTAGTTCTTTACCGCTCATTGAATCTTCTATCAAGTATTTGCGGATGAGTCGATGGACAACTAAGTCAGGATAACGACGAATCGGTGACGTAAAGTGCGTATAATAATCCGCTGATAAACCGAAGTGGCCTAAGTTCG
The DNA here is from genome assembly GCF_003344575.1 of Staphylococcus sp. EZ-P03. Classification (NCBI taxonomy): domain Bacteria; kingdom Bacillati; phylum Bacillota; class Bacilli; order Caryophanales; family Staphylococcaceae; genus Staphylococcus; species Staphylococcus sp. EZ-P03. Next base: position 28,645 of record NZ_QPMO01000015.1, read on the forward strand.
TATCTTCATAGCGTGCCTGCTGCATAGAGCGTAACATCATAGTAGATACTACTGTTTGTTCAGGCAGACCTTTCACTTTTTCATGAATTTCTTGAAGTGTACTTGGAGATACATCTTCGCCTGTACCTCTTACCAAAATTCCGAAGTTCGTAATGAATTCGAAGAATTGTGTTAAGCGATCTGATTTCGGCTGTTCGTGCACACGATAGATAAACGGTACTTCCATTTTGTTGAAGTGTTCCGCAACTGTTTCGTTCGCAGCTAACATAAAGGATTCGATTAAGCGTTCACCTTCGCCGCGTTCACGCATTCTCACTTCTACCGGAATACCTTCGTCATTAACGATAACTTGTGCTTCATCAATGTCAAAGTCTATTTCACCGCGGCGTTTACGCATTTGAATCAGTGTATTGCTTAATTCTTGCGCCATATCCAGCATCGGTGTCACATCTGAATATTTTGAACGTACCACTTCATCTTTATCCGTAATAATCTGATTTACTTCATCATAAGTCATACGATGATCAGATTGAATCACACTGTCGAAGATTTCATGTTTTACCACTTTGCCGTCTTGATTGATTTCCATACGACAACTTAATGTTAAGCGGTCTACATTCGGGTTCAATGAACAGATACCATTGCTTAATCGATGCGGAATCATCGGAATAACACGGTCTACTAAATAAACACTTGTACCGCGGTCATATGCTTCTTTGTCTAACGCTGAGTCTTCTTTAACATAATGGCTGACATCTGCGATACTTACTGTTAATTGCGTATTGCCGTTTTTAAGCTTTTTCAGCGCAATCGCATCATCTAAGTCTTTCGCATCTGCGCCATCAATTGTGATTGTTAATTCATCACGCAAGTCTCTGCGGCCTTCTAATTCTGACGGCTGGATAGTTTCCGGTACCGCTTCTGCTTCTTTCAATACTTCATCAGGGAATTCGATTTCAATGCCATGTTGGTAAATAATTGAAAGAATATCTACACCCGGGTCATTTTTATGCCCTAAGATCGCAGAAACATGGCCTTCAGGATTATCGTTGCCTTGTGCGTATTTAGAAATCTGCACTAACACTTTATGGCCTTCTACAGCACCTAAGCTTTGACCTTTCGGAATGAAAATATCTTGCATAATACGTTTGTCATCCGGGATTACGAAACCGAAATGACGGCCTTCTGTATACGTCCCGACTACTTGTGTAACGGAATGTTTTTCAATTGATTTTACTTCCCCTTCGACTTTTCCTTTGAAATCTCCGCGTGAGGGCTGCACTTCTACAATAACAGTGTCGCCATCCATGGCGCGGTTGATTTTAGTCGGAGGAATAAAGATATCTTCCATGTCTTCGTCTTCAGGTCTTAAGAAGGCAAAACCTTTTTTGTTTTGGCTTAAAGTCCCTTTGACTAAGTTGTCTTTCATTTTCTTTTGACTGCTCTTTCTTTTATAGCGGTCTGTTTTAGTGCGTTCCACAAGTCCGGATTGTTCTAGTTCAACTAACACCTTTATTAAGTCTCTGAATGAGTCGGCATTATCTAAACCTAAACGATCTTGGAAATCTGACACTGACATAGGTTCATAATCAGGTTGTTTAATGATTTCTGCTACAGATTGTTTTAAATCCATTATGCCCCCTCCTTTCTTCCTTATTTAATAGTTTATTTTTAATGATCTTATTCAGACCAATCTAGTCCTTCTAAGAAGGCATAAATATCTTCGAAAACTTGTTCTTTTTCTTTATCAATCGTAATAACGTGACCTGATTCTGCATACCATTTAATTGATTTGTCATCAGATGACGCTTCATCATAAATTACATTTGCAGATTCAGGGTTAATCATATCATCTTGTTCAGCTTGAATGACCAATAAGGGGTCCATTACCTCATCAACATGATCTCTCACATCTTGAATTGTTTGCTGAAGCTCTTTTAAAGTGTCAGTCGGATGGAATGCATCCATTTCGCGATCGATTGTCGCTTCATCTTTACCTTGGTATTTCTTAAAGTTGCGTGCATATTCTAATACGCCTTCGTACATTGAGCCTTCTGTCTTGATAAACATAGGCGCACACATGGTTACAATACCCTCTACATCTCTGTTTAAGCTTAATTTCAAGGCAAAGTCGCCGCCTAAAGATAATCCAGCCACTGCGATTTCATCATATCCTTTGGATTTTAAGAAATCATATCCGTCTAACGCATCTTTAAACCAGACATGCGGACTGGATTGCAGAATTTCCTCCGGTGGTGCTGCATGGCCTTCATACTGAGGTGCATAAGATGTATAACCTTTCTTCTGCAAGAAACGTCCTAACTGACGTACATCTGATGAATTCCCAGTAAACCCATGTAATAATAATACTGCTCTATTCCCTTCTTCAAAGAAGAACGGTTCAGGCAATTTAATCTGCATGTCTTTCAACCCTTTCATCTCATTAAATATACATACTCACATTCCATTATAATGAAAAAAGCCCGACTTTTACATTGTCGGACCTTACATTTACATATTAAGATAAGTAATTGCGAGCATTAACACGAAAAACACAATAGATAATACGATTGTGACACGGTTTAAGAATAAATCTACACCGCGTTGTTTCTGTTTTCCACCAAAGAGCTGTTCAGCACCGCCGCTGATTGCTCCTGAAAGTCCATTGCTTTTGCTTTCTTGGAGTAACACAACTGTAATTAAAGCGATACAGTCAATGACTAATAAAACTGTTAACAAAACATGCATGCGTTAGTCCTCCATTCATAATATACCTGACAATTATAACACGAAAAGACAGCGTATATCAAATTCAGATCCAAAAAATCAACGATTAAACGTACTTTTTCTTTTGATAGATATAATCAGCATATACAGTGCCAAGATTAATGAACCTGCCAAAGTAATCCATAACGGCAATGTCATATATAAAGACTTCACATGAATAATACTTTGCATAATCGGCCCAGCGTTCACAGCAGTAAAGAAAGTTTGTGAAATATAGACCGCAAACAAGAACCACCATAAATACGGGTGCTGATTCCAAATTGCGATTAACCCGCATAAGTAAGCCAGTAAATACATAATGCCGGTTAAGCGGTAACTGTTCAAGAAGTTGCCTACCGCATTTTTCGTAGCTTCAATTTGGTGGGAAGTTAATAAATCAACAATGACACTTTTATCCAATACCACAAAAATATATGTCGCATACATCATCGCTAAAAAGATTGAAGCGTATGCGATCAATTTCCCTGATTTTTTTGCACGCATCGCTTTAGTATTTTCAGTATCCACGATAAAACCAAACTCCTTAATAAATATAGAATACTCTCATTGTTTTTAATTATATCAGTTATGAAAGAGAAGTGGGAGTATTCCTAGCGTCACAAAAAAAGAAACTGCCAAAGCACTTAAGCCTTAACAGTTTCCTATTTCAATTACTGAATTAAATTTTGCGTGAACTCAATTTCAGTAAGTCTTAAATTATTTGTCTAAGTTGTAGAAAGAATGGATGCCGTCAAATTCAGCTGTTTCGTAAAGTTCGTCTTCAATACGTAACAATTGATTGTATTTAGCGATACGGTCAGTTCTTGATAATGAACCTGTTTTTATTTGACCAGCATTTGTAGCAACTGCGATGTCAGCAATTGTAGTATCTTCAGTTTCACCAGAACGGTGAGAGATAACTGCTGTGTAGTTTGCTTTTTGAGCCATTTGGATAGCGTCGAATGTTTCAGTTAAAGTACCGATTTGGTTAACTTTGATTAAGATTGAGTTACCGATACCTTTTTCGATACCTTCAGATAATTTTTTAGTGTTAGTAACGAATAAGTCGTCACCTACTAATTGAACTTTTTTACCTAAACGATCTGTAAGTTGTTTCCAACCATCCCAGTCATTTTCATCCATACCGTCTTCAATAGTGATGATTGGGTATTTGTTAACTAATTCTTCGATATAGTCAACTTGTTCAGCAGAAGTACGTTTTGCACCTTCAGGTCCTTCAAATTTAGTGTAGTCATATACACCGTCTTCAAAGAATTCAGATGAAGCACAGTCGAATCCTAAGAATACGTCTTTACCTGGTTCAAGACCAGAAGTTTTGATTGCTTCTAAGATAGTGTCTACAGCATCTTCAGTACCGTGGAATTTAGGTGCGAAACCACCTTCATCACCTACTGCAGTTTCTAAGCCGCGACCTTTAAGAAGTTTAGCTAAGTTGTGGAAGATTTCAGCACCCCAGCGTAATGCTTCTTTGAATGAGTCAGCACCAACAGGTAAAATCATGAATTCTTGGAATGCAATCGGCGCATCTGAGTGAGAACCACCGTTAACGATGTTCATCATAGGAACTGGTAATTGTTTACCATTGAATCCGCCTAAATATTTGTAAAGCGGTTGACCTAAGAAGTCAGCTGCAGCACGTGCAACAGCGATAGAAACACCAAGAATAGCGTTGGCACCTAATTTACCTTTGTTTTCTGTTCCGTCTAATTGAATCATCATTTTGTCGATAGATACTTGATCTAATGTTGAAAATTCGCCTTCAATAATCTCTGGAGCAATGATTTCGTTTACGTTCTCAACTGCTTTAGTAACACCTTTACCACCGTAACGGTTTTTGTCACCGTCACGTAATTCTACGGCTTCGTATTCACCTGTAGATGCACCTGATGGTACTAACGCACGACCGAATGCACCGCTTTCAGTTAATACTTCTACTTCAACTGTTGGATTTCCGCGAGAATCTAAGACTTCGCGAGCATAAACATCTGTAATAATTGGCATGTTGATAATCTCCTTTTCATAATTGCTTTCATATATATTATAACTTGTCTTGCTTAAAAAATGAATTAATTATCCGATATTGATTGTGAACAATTAATGTTTAATTAATGACTCTCCAGTCATTTCTTCAGGTTGTTTAACACCTAATAAATCAAGTAATGTCGGTGCTAAGTCGCCTAATTTACCAGTTTCGCGTAATTCAACGCCGTCTTTAGTTACGATAACAGGAACCGGGTTTGTTGTGTGTGTTGTCATTGGTTGATCATCGTCAGTTAAAACTTGGTCAGAGTTGCCGTGGTCAGCAGTGATAATTGCATTGCCGCCCATATCCAAGATTTTATCAACGACTTCACCTAAACATTCATCTACTGCTTCAATTGCTTTTACAGTAGGTTCTAACATACCGCTGTGTCCTACCATATCAGGGTTCGCAAAGTTCAAGATGATTAAATCTAAATCGCCTTTATCTAATTCCCCTAATAATGCATCTTTAACTTCATATGCACTCATTTCTGGTTTTAAGTCGTAAGTTGCAACTTTAGGCGAATCGATAAGGATACGACGTTCACCTTCGAACTCTTCGTTGCGTCCGCCGCTCATGAAGTAAGTAACATGAGGGTATTTTTCAGTTTCAGCAATTCTTAATTGTTTAAGATTGTTTGCTTCTGCAACTTCACCGATAGTTTGTTTTAAATCAACTTTTTCAAATACAACTTTACCGTCAACTTGGTCATTGTATTTTGTAAATGTCGCAAAGAATAAATCTTTAGGTTGGTTAACTTCAAAGCCTTTGAAATCTTTGTTTGTGAAGATCTCTGAAAGTTGTCCGGCTCTGTCAGGACGGAAGTTGAAGAATACAACTGAATCTCCGTCTTGAACACCTTCATTTTGTTCTTTGATTGAGAATGGAATAATAAATTCGTCAGTTAAACCTTCTTCGTAACTTGCTTCGATACCTTCTTCTGCTGTCGCATATTCAGGTGTATCGATGTCACGAATTGCATTGTACGCTTTTTGTTCGCGTTCCCAACGTTTATCACGGTCCATTGCATAATAACGACCTGAGATAGATGCGAATTGGCCAATGCCGATTTCTTTGAATTTTTCTTCAGTTTCTTTGACATATTTGAATGCAGATTTTTGATCCACGTCACGGCCGTCTAAGAAACCATGTACATAGACTTTATCAAGTCCTTGTTTTTTAGCTAATTCTAAGATTGCAAATAAGTGTGTGTAGTGACTGTGTACACCGCCGTCTGAAAGCAATCCGAATACGTGCAATGCTGAATTGTTCGCTTTAACATGTTCAATCGCTTCGTTAAGCACTTCATTTTCAAAGAAGTCGCCGTCTTCAATTGATTTGTTAATGCGTGTTAAACTTTGGTAAACAATACGTCCAGCACCGATATTCATGTGACCTACTTCTGAGTTACCCATTTGACCAGCAGGAAGACCTACTTCTAAGCCGCTGGCTTCAATTTGAGTTGTAGGATATTTTTCATAATAACGGTCGAAGTTTGGTTTATACGCTTGTTTGACTGCGTTACCATGTACATCTTCTCTATTTGCAAAACCATCTAAGATGATTAATGCTGTTGGTTGTTTCGCCATATTATTTAGCACCTTCTAATAATTTTACATAGTCTTCAACTTTTAATGAAGCACCGCCGACTAAAGCGCCGTCGATATCTGATTCAGCCATATATTCTGCAATGTTGTTAGGTTTAACACTGCCGCCGTATTGGATGCGAACTGCATCTGCTACGTCTTGGCTTGCAAGTTCTGCTACAGTTTTGCGGATGAATGCACTCATTTCGTTTGCATCTTTCGCTGTAGATGATTTACCAGTACCGATTGCCCAGATTGGTTCATAAGCAATCACTACTTGTTTCAATTGATCATCTGATAAACCTTCAACTGCTTTTTTAACTTGTTCAGCAACAACTGATTCAGCTTTACCGCCTTCACGTTGTTCAAGTGTTTCACCTACACAAATGATAGGTGTCATACCATGGTTGAATACTGCGTGTGCTTTTTTATTTACATCTTCGTCAGTTTCAAAGAATAATTCACGGCGTTCTGAGTGACCGATGATCACATATTTAACACCTAAATCAGCTAATGCTACTGGAGAAGTTTCTCCTGTGAAAGCACCGCTATCTTCGAAATAAGTGTTTTCTGCACCGATTTTCAAACCTTCAGCTTTGCCGTCTTTAACAGCTGTAGTTAAGGCATCTAATTGAATTGTAGGTGCACAAATCACTGCTTCAACTTTGCTTGTATCAGGCAACTGAGGTAAAGCATTTACGAAATCTTTAGCCTCTTGCACTGTTTTATTCATTTTCCAGTTACCTGCAATAATTGGTTTTCTCATTATAAAACGCTCCTTGAAATTATATTAATATGTTACAGCTTATTTATCGCTAATTGATGCAATACCTGGTAATTCTTTACCCTCAAGATATTCTAATGATGCACCGCCGCCAGTAGAAATATGCGTGAAGTCTTTTTCGAATCCAAGCATCATTGCTGCAGCTGCTGAGTCGCCGCCGCCGATAATAGTTGTAGCGTCTTTTAATTCTGCAATTGCTTCACATACGCCGATTGTACCTTGTGCGTAGTTTTCAAATTCGAATACACCCATAGGTCCGTTCCATACTACAGTATGCGCACCTTCTAATTCTTTTTTGAATAACTCAACAGTTTTAGGTCCGATATCTAAAGCTTCTTGATCTTCAGGAATTTCATCGATACCTACAACAGTGTATGGAGAATCGTTAGAGAATTCTTTTGTTACTTTACCGTCAACTGGTAATACAATTTTACCGCCGGCACGTTCTAATAAGTCTTTAGCGAAGTCGACTTTGTCTGCTTCTAATAAAGATTTACCGATTTCGTAACCTTGTGCTTTAAGGAATGTGTAAGCCATTCCGCCGCCGATTAAGACTTTATCAGCAACATTCAATAAGTTTTCAATTACACCGATTTTATCTGAAACTTTAGCTCCGCCTAAGATAGCAACAACTGGTTTGTCAGGGTTGTTGACAACACCGCCGATAAATTTGATTTCTTTTTCCATCAAATCTCCAGCAGCACTTTCTAAGTTAGAAGCAATACCTACGTTTGAAGCGTGTGAACGGTGAGCAGTACCGAATGCATCATTTACGAATACATCGCCTAATGAAGCCCAGTATTTACCTAATTCAGGATCGTTTTTAGATTCTTTTTTACCGTCTAAATCTTCGAAACGTGTATTTTCAACTAAAAGCACATCGCCTTCATTTAATGCAGCGATTGCGTCTTCTAATTCTTTACCGCGTGTTTGCGGAACAAATTTAACATCTTTGCCTAATTTTTCGCTTAAACGAACTGCTACAGGTTTAAGTGTTAATTTTTCTTTATCGCTTTCTTCTTTAACTTTGCCTAAGTGAGAGAATAAAACTAATTTTCCGCCTTGTTCAAGAATATACTCAATAGTTGGTAATGCTTGAACGATACGGTTATCGTTAGTAATTTCTCCATCTTTTAAAGGTACGTTAAAATCTGCACGTTCTAAAACGACTTTACCTTTTAAATCTAAATCAGATACATGTTTTTTTGCCATCAAAACTTCCTCCTTTGGATAAAAGCACGAATATATAAAATGTCTGTAATTTGAGGTTAGCATATGGGTACAAATATTGCAGATATATTAACAGAATCCAATGAAAAATTTCATCTTTCTGAAAATATTAACTCTAATAACCATGTACTTAATGAAAATAAGCGGAGAAGCGTATGTGCCTCCCCGCTTACTCATAAGCTGGTCATTGAATTTCAACAACACATTACCGCTTGTTAAATTCAGACCTTATTTCATATCAGTGTTGATCAATTATTTTACGTCTTTGATAAGGTATTCTAAAGTACGTACTAATTGTGCAGTGTAAGACATTTCGTTATCGTACCAAGCTGCAACTTTAACTAATTGACGACCAGATACAGTCATTACACGAGTTTGAGTTGCGTCGAATAATGAACCGAATGTCATACCAACTACGTCAGAAGATACGATTTCGTCTTCAGTGTAACCGAATGATTCGTTTGAAGCTGCTTTCATAGCTGCGTTGATGTCTTCTACTGTAGCATCTTTGTCTAATACAACAGTTAATTCAGTTAATGAACCAGTTGCTACAGGAACACGTTGAGCGCCACCGTCTAATTTTCCGTCGATTTCAGGAATTACTTTACCGATTGCTTTAGCAGCACCAGTTGAGTTTGGAACGATGTTTTGAGCTGCTGCACGTGCACGACGTTTGTCGCCTTTTCTGTGTGGACCGTCTTGAGTATTTTGGTCACCAGTGTAAGCGTGGATAGTAGTCATGAAACCTTCTACTAAACCGAAGCTGTCATTTAAAACTTTTGCTACTGGAGCAAGTGAGTTTGTAGTACATGAAGCACCTGAAACGATTGTGTCATTGCTGTCTAAAGTTTGGTTGTTTACGTTGTAAACGATTGTTTTAAGATCACCAGTTGCTGGTGCAGAGATTAATACTTTTTTAGCACCTGCATCGATGTGAGCTTGTGCTTTTTCTTTGCTAGTATAGAATCCAGTACATTCTAATACTACGTCGATTCCTAAATCTTTCCAAGGTAATTTGCTTGCATCTGGTTGTTCGAATGATTTAACTTCTTTACCATTCACGCGGAATCCGCCATCTACAACTTCAACTTCTTCAGTGAAACGTCCTTGCATAGTATCATATTTTAATAAGTGTGCTAACATTTCATCGTCTGTTAAGTCGTTTACTGCTACTACGTCGATACCTTCAACATCTTGAATTCTTCTGAATGCTAAACGACCGATTCTACCAAAACCATTAATTGCTACTTTTACTGCCATTATTATGGCCTCCTTTAAAAGATATTGTTAAAAAGTGAAGTCACTTTTTTAAACTAAATTCATTGTGATTGAACAATATTTCTTGCTGCACCTTCATCTGTAATTAAGATGGTGTTTTTAGGAGCGATAGAAAGATATGCTCTGATTGCATCTCCTTTTGAAGCACCGCCCGCTACAGCAAAAATATATTCTTTTGATACTAAATCTTCCATTTGAAGTCCTATCGTTTTCACTTTGTGAACGATATTGCCTTCATTATCGAAATAATATCCAAACGCTTCTCCTGCTGCATTGTGATGATGAAGCTTTTCAATCACACTTTTTGACGAATGGCGTCTGTTTGCCATTTTCAGCGCATCACCAATGCCGTGAACCGTTATATTGGATTGTTTGATTAAATCTAATGTGTTTCTAACAGATGGCTCTTGCAGCAACATCTCGTATGTGGATTCGCTGACATTGTCAGGAACATAGAGTGTTGTATAATCGCCGCCTGTTTGTTGTGCCATACTTGCTGCGATAGTATTGGCCTGATAAACTACGTTTTCTCCTAGTCCCCCTCTTGCTGGGACATAGAAAGTTTTAAACGGCAGTATATGCATTGATTCGCTCACAGCAGCCATTGTAGAGCCGCCAGTGATAGATACGATAGCATCATTATAAAATGTACGTTCTAACAATTGTCCTGCTTGACTGCCCATTTCTTTCTTTACAGCACTATCCATATCTGTATCACCCGGTACAACAAAAACGTTCTTGATTTGATAACGTTCTTTTACCAACTGTGCCAAATGATACCCATCAGAATACATATCGAAATAAGATTCCAACTCTTCGATCAAAGCTTCGCCTTCAGCAGTTAATTCCATGCCTGTCGGTTTTACTTTGATGAGCTCTTGCTTTTTCAAAGTGTTTGTTTCTGATCTCAATACACGCTCAGTCAAATTCATAAATTCGCTTAAACTTCTTCTTCCGACTGGCTGGTGCATCTTGATAGTAGTGAGTATAGTAAATCTTCGGTACATTTTTTCGACAAGCTCAGGAATCAATTTCTGTTGGACTTTAAGCAAGTCTTCCACTACTATTTCCTCCTCTTTTTCTTTAAGGGTCAGCATGCAACCACACTTTGACGTTTTTAGTCCCAGGTGGGACAAAAAAATAACATCTCTTACAATTGTCATAATACTATCATCTGATATAAAAAGCAAGCTTTAAGATTCACTAAGGTGAGTTGTTCAATATATTGTTGCAAACAACACTACTACCTTATCTACATTATACCCTTTTCTTCAAAGAAAAATCATCTGAAAACCTCATTTCTTTTAAATATATTTTCTGAAGCTTCTCTATTATAATGAGGTTAACAAAGGAGGGTATCTGATTGACTCATAATAACGATGATAAACCAGAAGTTATTGATCCTGATGATCCAAGATACAAAGATGATTCCTATTTTAACCGCAGTCCAGAAGAACAACAGCGTTCACGCTTTGAAAACGACAGAAAGATAAAATACTACTCCTTCGGCTGCACTCCATTTGGATGCGGATGCCTTCCAGCAGTCGCTGTCATCGCATTAATTATCACTTGGCTCATCAGCCTTATGTCTTAAATCAACTTATTTTAAATATTTAAGCAATCAAGTCACAGCTTGGTTGCTTTTTTTCTGATATATATCACATACCCGCTTCATGTCTTTCATTAATCATTACAAATATTTTCAACCATAAAAAAGACAGGAAACATCAGCTTCCTGCCTTATCATTAACTATTTACAAATTGTATTAATCATCATCTGAGCTGCTTTGGCTCGATTGACTTGAACTTGATGATTGATTAGATTGAGAACTTTGCTGCGGTGCAGATGGTTTAGGCTGTGAGCTTTGAGATTCGTTTACTGGTTTTGACTGCTGTTCTTGCCCTGGCCTGGGTTGTTGAGAGGATTGACTGCTGCGTTGGCTTTGTTCTTGTTTTGCTTGTTCTTGTGCACGTTCTCTCTGTTGTGCAGCTTCTTCTCTTTGTTTTTGAGCTTGTTCTTGTGCTTGCTTTTGTGCTTGTTTTTGTGCCTCTTCTTGTCGTTTTTGTTGTGCTTCTTGCTGTGCTTTTTGTTTTTCTTCTGCTTCTTTGCTGGCTTGTTCTCTTTGCTTTTGTGCTGCTTCTTGAGCTTTTTTCTGTTTGTCGTCTTGTTGTTTTTCAGCTTGTTTTTGTGCCGCAGCGTTTTGACGCGCTTGTTCTTGTTGGCGCTGTTGCTCGCGTTGTGCATTGATTTCATTTTGTCGCTGCTGTTCTGCAGCTTGCTGATTCGCAATTTCTTGTTGTCTTTGTTCTTCTAATTCTTGTTCGCGCTTTTGCTTTTCTTCTTCTTTCTTTTTCTTCTCAGCACGTTCTTTTTTCTCTTGTTTCTCTTTCTTTTGCTGCTGACTATAGCGTTCGCTGCTTTTTTTGTTATTATCTACAAAAGCAAATGTAGCAAACGCTAAACCAAACAATAATATTATGACGATGATAGAACTCACTATCTTTGCGAGTCTACTCATTTTATTGTTAGACATGCGCTCTCCTCTTTTCAGTCTCATTTCTTTTTCTCATATAAGTACAAGTGTGTTTTCTCACGATAATATCTATTACCCGTTTCTTGATAACTTCACTATTATTTCTTCGCTGTATTCATTTATTTATCATAACATTTTCACACAAGGGATACATCATTTTAGTTGGCAAACAATTGAAATTATATATATTGAGAATATTCACAAGTTGAAGGGATGAAACATTACAATCCAATACAAGTGATTAATGACAGTAAGATTGTTATAATAACATCATCAATCAATGGAAGAAGACAAAAATAATGGACCTATACGCTGCTCGCATAGGCCCAAAACTAAAGGGAGTCAAAATTTCACCTTCGCATGTATATTATGGGGTATACTATTTTTAATTAAGAGATGTTTAATTAATTCCGAAGGTACTTCTATTATAACTTTTCTAAAAGTGATTTAAACGAGATTATTTAGATTATCTTGACATATTAATGACTAAATATTGAATAATCATTGAATGTTTAGAATTTCTACAATCTGAACATCCGTTGTTATAATTGATGATGATTACTATTAATGAGGTGAAAGGTAATGAAGCAGTTTCTAATTACAGGCGGTACAGGTTTGGTAGGCAGTCATTTAGTTGATGCCATTCACAACACAGACTCCCACATTACGATTTTGACACGTCAAGATCGTCAGAACTTAGATGAGAAAATCACCTATATTAACTGGAACAAAGAAGGCTGGGAAGATAAAGTCCCTGATCATATTGACATCGTAATCAATTTAGCAGGTGCGACTTTAAACAAAAGATGGACAGACGAATATAAACAAACCTTAATGTTAAGCCGTATCCAAGCAACACAAGCACTATATGAACTGTTTGAGCATAAAGGGAAATTCCCGGAAATTTTATTTAATGCCAGTGCAGTCGGTTATTACAGACCTGATGTTCACCGCACTTATACTGAATTATCACAGTGTGATCCGCATGATTTCCTATCAGATATTACCTATCAATGGGAACGTTTTGCACGTAAATTCGAACAGCATCAAACACGTGTTATTATCGGCCGTTTCGGAATGGTGCTGTCAGATGAAGGCGGCGCGCTTCCGATGATGGAATTGCCTTATCGTTTTTATGCAGGCGGTAAACTCGGCACTGGTTTCCAATGGTATTCATGGATCCACATCACAGATTTAACACGTGCCATTTTATTCTTAATCAATAAAGACGAAGCTTCTGGTGTATTTAATATGACAACACCTGTCGCAGAACGCCAAAACTTATTCGGCTATACCCTTGCACGTGCAATGCATAAACCGCACGAAACATGGGTACCGAGTGCATTATTACGTCTAGTATTAGGCCAAAGAGCAACTATTATATTAGACACACAAAAAGCGATTCCTAACCGCTTAGACGCATATGGTTTCCAATTCGCCTACCCTAACTTGAAATCAGCTTTAGATAGTTTAGTTCATGAGTAAAAAGAGATATAATAGATTTGAATTGTGAGCGTTTATTTAACAAGCAGCACTCACTTAAACAAACTAAAAGCAAGATTGTTTTTGAATGAAGGTGGATCAATGGATAAAAGTAGTATGGTAACACGAATATTACTTATGATTGCTGCGATACTGTTAATCTGTATCGGCAGCTTCTCAATGACACGCGCCATCCCTTCTCTGTATATTGCATGTCTCTATCTGGTTAGCGGCATCATTATATTAGGATGGGCAGTCTACAATTTCGTTATGTATCAAAAGCAAAATAAGAAAGACACAAAAAAAGTTCCGGAGCAATAATGCCGGAACTTTCTTTATGCTTGAATATCTTATTTTTCAGGTTGCATAACTTCGTCGATTAAGCCGTATTCTTTCGCTTCATCTGCTGTTAAGAAGTTATCGCGATCAGTATCTTTTTCGATTTGTTCGATAGATTGACCTGTACGTTCAGATAAGATTTTGTTTAATTTAGCACGTGTTTTTAAGATGTGTGTAGCAGCAATTTCGATTTCAGTTGCTTGACCTTGTGCACCGCCAAGTGGTTGGTGAATCATTACTTCAGCGTTCGGTAAAGCAAAGCGTTTGCCTTTCGCACCTGCAGCAAGCAAGAATGAACCCATTGATGCTGCCATACCGATGCAGATTGTTTGTACATCAGGTTTAATGTGTTGAATTGTATCATAAATAGCGAAACCAGCTGTTACACTGCCGCCTGGTGAATTGATATAAAGATAAATATCTTTTTCAGCATCTTGTGCTTGTAAGAATAGCAATTGTGATACGATTGAGTTTGCTACGTTATCATCAATTGCTGAACCTAACATAATAATACGGTCTTTCAACAATCTTGAGTAAATGTCATAAGCACGTTCGCCGCGATTTGTTGTTTCAATTACTGTAGGAATTAAATTCATTCTATTTCCTCCTTGTACTTTTAATGAATTATCCTTATTTTAACCCAAAAGTCAAAAATGGTCAAAAATAAAACTCATACTTCTTAAATTGACTATATTGACCACTCTAACCGATAAAGGTACACTATTAATTGCATGCTAATATTTACCCCTCGTAGTGTAATGGATAACACGTAAGATTCCGGTTCTTGAAATAGGGGTTCGATTCCCTTCGAGGGGGTAACTTTAAGCCTTTAAGCACTTCGTTTAAGGGCTTTTCTTCTGTCTATTGGAAAATACAGCGTTAATTATCAGGCTGATGTACTTATTTCTCCTTGTTTTTATCCATTTATTTTGGTTTCCCTATTAACTGACCCTAATGTCTTTTAAATTTTCAAAAAAATTCTCTTTTCTAATATTTGGAAATATGTTAAAGTTTATATGTTTGATAGAAATTTATCTACATAAATTGTCAGAAATTTTTGTAAATAGAGAAAGATTTGCAACACCAGGAGGTTAATATGAAAAAAGTAATACTAGTATCAGGTTTAATGCTCTTCTCATTATTCTTTGGGGCAGGCAACTTGATCTTCCCGCCTATGCTCGGTTATACCGCGCAAAGCAATATGTGGACTGGCATGACAGGCTTTGCGATAACAGGTATTTTAATGCCTTTTATCACAGTGATTGTCATTGCCTATTATGATGGAGGCGTTGAATTTATCGGGAACCGTGTCCATCCAAAATTCGGGTTTATATTTGCTGTATGTATATATTTATCAATCGGAGCACTTTACGGTATTCCACGTGCCGCAAACGTAGCTTACGAAATCGGGGCGAAATCTATTATCCCTATCCATAATACATGGACACTAGTTGGATTCTCATTGGTTTTCTTTATCGTTGTAGGACTTATCGCCTTATATCCAACTAAAATGGTCGATAATTTAGGTAAAATTTTAACACCCGCTCTTTTAATCATTATCGGGGCATTATGTATCGGAGCGATTGTTAATCCAGAAGGTCCTGTAGGACAACCGCACGGGAAATATGAAAAAGCACCATTCGTTTCTGGTATTTTAGAAGGTTATTACACAATGGACTTAGTTGCCGCATTGGCATTCTCAGTTGTAATTGTACAAAGTTTTAAACTTGCAGGCTTAACTGACAGCAAGAAGATTGTGAAGAACGTGATACTTTCAGGCTTAATATCAGCTGTATTGTTAACAGTAATCTACTTCTCATTAGCTTACTTAGGAATTACAACGAGCAAGCCAGGCTTTGAAAACGGCGCAAGCATCTTAACATACAATTCAGTCCGCTTGTTCGGTGCGTTCGGAAACATCTTATTCGGTATGATTGTCATCTTAGCATGTTTAACAACATGTATTGGTTTAGTGAACGCAAGTGCCGCTTTCGGTATGAAGAAGTTCCCTAAAATTCCGTATAAAACATATGTCGTTTCATTTGCGTTAGTCGGTTTCTTAATATCTATTCTTGGACTGGATATGATATTACAAATCGCAGTACCATTACTAACATTTATTTATCCGATTTCAATTGTGTTAGTGTTGATTTCACTCTTCGCAATTGCTATTCCGACACACTTGAAAGTCGCTTATATCTTACCAACCATTTCAACATTGATCATTTCAGTACTTGAAATTTTCAATACCTTTAAACTTATCAAACCTTTAAATGCGGTTTACCAAAAATTACCTTTATCTGATTTAGGTCTTGCTTGGTTATTCCCATTTATCGCTTTAACACTGATTGGTATGATCATCGACTTTATACGTAATAAGAAACAGACGCAATCAAGCACAACTGCATCATAATATTCTAAAGCCTTTCCTTTTCATTAGGGAAAGGTCTTTTTTATGCTTTGGCACCTTGCTATTGTCACAATATTTCAATATCAACCCTTTCTATTTAATTCTCGATTAAATGTGTTAAAATTAACAATGCAATTTAAAGGTGAAAACAAAGGTTGTCTGAAATCAGACCTTTTTTCACTGTTTTAAACATTTTGATTCATTGATTTACAAATTTCTTATGGCATGATGATGTCATTTTTTATTTGTCTGTTTATATATTAAACCCCTATCAACTATTTAATCTATTCAAAGAAAGGGAGGTTTATCTTGAAACAACAATCATTTAATTACAACTTGATTACCACAGTCTTCTTTATCTCAGGTATTGCTGTGATGTGCAGTTTGTATTCTGCGATTCCGCTCATGCCGATTATGGGCGAAGAATTGCATCTGACTGAAAGTGCAACAACTTTAATCGGCGTTGTCTTTTCAGTTTCCTATTCTGTCAGCTGTATGTTTTACGGTATTATCGCAGATAAATTCGGAAAGAAAAAAGTCATACTCGTCGGCTTAGCCTTGCTGACATTGACCACATTAGCGATCGGCTTTATCCACAGTTTCGCTTTATTATTGATTGTACGTGTTATTCAAGGTATTGCGGCCGCTAGTTTCTCTCCAGTCTCATTAACGTATGTGACAGAAGTATTCCCGATTACTAAGCGTGTTACAGCAATCAGCTTTATCAGTACAAGTTTCATGCTTTCAGGAGTTTTAGGACAAAACTTGAGTGATATTATTGCTGCGCATACAAGTTGGCGTGTGGTTTACTTTATTCTGACAATCGTCTATTTCTTGCTTATCTTATGGATTTATAAATCCATTCCTAAAAGCCCTTATCACATGCCCGATACGAAGTTTTCGGTGTTCTTTAAAAATATGCGTCATATCTTTGACTATAAAGGCATTGTATTATGCTTCTTCGTATCACTGACAATCTTAACTTCATTCGTTTCTATGTATACACTCTTAAATGAATATCTGACTTCAAATCCGATTAATGCAGACTTAACAACGATCTCTACTGTTAAACTGTTTGGACTTATCGGTATGCTGCTGGCATTATTTGCCGGACGTCTCAGTGATCATTTAGGTGTTAAACGTATTATCTTAATCGCTTTGCTCACAGCAGGCATCTCTATGATATTCATGGGTCTGACACACAATATCTTGATTATCACTATCTTCAGTGTCATCTTTGTTGCAGGTATCGCATTTGTCATTCCTTCTGTGATTTCACAAATCGGCTTGCTTACAGTGAAAGATAAAGGTTTCTATTTATCTATCAATACCTTCATGTTATTTATCGGTACAGCGATTGCACCGGTACTTTCTATGCAGCTGATGAGTCACTTGCATTCATTTAAAATGATGTTTATCTTATTATCGCTGGTTAACTTTATCGGCTTCTTCATTGCCCTTTGGATTCCGAAGAAAAGTGTAACAGAATAGAGATAAAACCCACAAAATACCAAAAGAAGACTGCACTTTCCTGATTGTTTTCAAGGAAGTGCAGTCTTCTTTTTATGGTTTACATTTCAATATGTTCGCCGCTTCTGATTTTATCTGCGAGTTCATTTAATTTACGCAAACGATGATTCACACCTGATTTTGAAATAGTACCTGTCGACACCATTTCACCTAACTCTTTTAAAGATACATCTTGATTCTCTACACGCAGCTTTGCAATTTCTCTTAAACGGTCAGGCAGATTCTCAATACCGATTTCTTGATCAATCAGTTGAATACTTTCCACTTGTTTCATTGCGGCACTGACAGTTTTGTTCAAGTTAGCTGTTTCGCAATTCACTAAACGGTTCACTGAATTACGCATATCTCTGACAATACGCACATCTTCAAACTTCAGCATCGCTTGATAACCGCCGATTAAGCTTAGGAAATCAGAAATCTTTTCCGCTTCCTTCAAATAAACGATATTGCCTTTTTTACGTTCAAGATGCTTTGCATTCAATTCATACTCATTCATCAACGCTGTTAAGCCTTCTGAATGACTCTCATACAGCGAAAATATCTCTAAATGATAAGATGACGTTTCCGGATTATTAACAGAGCCGCCTGCTAAAAAAGCACCTCTTAAATAACTGCGTTTCATTTCATCATCACGTATCATGTCCAAATCTATCGCATGCGTAAATACGCCATCTTTTAAAATACCTAGTTCATGCAGAATTTCGCGTGATTTCACTTTCGTTCTGCAAATATAGATATTATTTTTCTTCAATTTCATTTTCTTTCTAACAAGAATCTCTACTTCAATATTAAATACTTTCTTAATCAAAGAGTAGATACGTCTGGCTGTTGTCGCATTTTCAGTTTGCACATTGATGACAAATTGCTGGTTCGACAAACTGAGCGCACCATTCATCCGTATCAATGCACTTAATTCAGCGCGCGCATTTTTATCATCGACATCTATTCTTGTCAATTCATTTTTCATGTCCGATGCAAAGCTCATGCCGTGCCATTCCTTTCGTTATTTTTTTCTTTGTTTTGGATTAAATTGGATTGTACTTGTTAAATCAAGTGCAAGTTCATAAATCATACGTGATAAACGTGTCGTATTATGACGGACTCGATTCTTATCTGAGATATGCACAAGGTCATCTGCCGTTAACGGTACAATACCAGCCGCTTCTATCTCTTCTTTATGATACTTTACCGGTTCAGCATGCTCTTTACGATAGTTCTCTAAAATTTCCTTGCTGTAGTCATGATTAATACAGCAAATCACGTAATCAATAAACTTGGTATCCATATGTCTGTGAATAGCATTTACATGATCCATCACATCAAAATGATCTGTTTCCCCATGCTGCGTCATCACATTAGAAACATAGACTTTAGGCGCCAAGCTTTCTACAATCGCTTGACCGATGCCTGGGACACACAAGTTTGAAAGCACACTAGTATAAAGCGAACCAGGTCCTAAGACTATTAAATCCGCCTCTTCTAACGCTTCTACCGCTTCTTCCATAGGCTGCACATCTGCCGGTTCGATAAAGACCCTTTTAATCGGTTTTTCGCGTTTTGGTATATTAGATTCGCCATAAACAATTTCGCCATCATCCATTTCCGCATTCAAACGAATACTGGAATTGGTTGAAGGAATCACACGGCCCTTGATATTTAAAATTTTACTCAGTTCTTTCACTGCATGACCAAAGTCATCCATAATGTTCGTCAACGCTGCGATCAGCAGATTGCCGACAGAATGGCCTTCTACTTGATTCTCTTTAAAACGATATTGGAACAGCTCCTTTAACGTCGGTTCCGTATCGCTTAATGCTGCGATAACATTTCGGATATCGCCGGGTGCCGGGATATCCATTTCACTTCTGATTTTGCCTGTACTTCCGCCATCATCCGCAACAGTCACGATTGCAGTGATATCTATCGGAAAATCTTTTAAACCACGAGCAAGGACAGATAAACCTGTGCCTCCCCCGATTAATACGATTTTAAGCTTTTTCATTTTTCTCGCCACTTTCGATATGTGCATCTCTATGATGAACGTAAACATTATAGTCGTAACTGTCGTTCAAGTCTTCAGCCAATCTTTTTGCTAAAGCTACAGAACGGTGCTGTCCTCCGGTACAACCGATAGCGATAACTAACTGCGTCTTACCTTCTTTCTTATAACCTGGAATCATAAATTTCAATAAGTCTAATAATTTATCATAGAAAATAGCAGTCTCTTGCCATTTCATCACATATTGATACACTGGATCATCGTTTCCTGTCAATGGACGCAGTGATTTCACATAGAAAGGATTCGGTAAGAAGCGCACATCAAACACTAAGTCCGCATCTTGTTGAATACCATGTTTAAAGCCGAAGCTTGTAACACTGATACTAAATGTTTCGATATCATCTCTGTTAAAGAGTTTATTTATTTTTGCACGTAATTCTTTTGGTTTTAATTCTGTAGTATCTATGACAAAGTTTGCGAAACTGCGAATTTCAGACAATGATTGACGTTCTTCTCTGATAGAGTCAATCAATGAATTCTGACCGTTGTCGCTTAATGGATGCGCACGGCGTGTTTCTTTATATCTTGAAATCAATTTAGATTCGCTGGCTTCTACAAACATAACGTCAACAATAATTTTATTCTTGCTGCGCAGTAAATCTACTTCTTTTACTAAGGATTTGAAAAATTCGCGTCCGCGTAAATCAATTGCGATTGCGACTTTTTGCAATGATGGTGTTCCTTGTTCCATCAATTCAACAAATTTCGGCAGTAAAATCGGAGGTAAATTGTCTACACAAAAATACCCTAAATCTTCTAAACTTTGAAGTACTACAGACTTACCCGCTCCTGACATACCCGTAACCACTAATAATTCACTCTTATTTACGACTTCATTTTCTTCATGTTGCATGACGACACCATCCTGTATTTAAATTCGCTCATAATATCCTTATTATAACAATAGTATCATATTCATTTCTATGTTGGACATTAATACCGTATATTATGAAAAAAGGTTTGAATATGTGCATGCAACCTAAACGCTGCATGCACTACTCAAACCTTGTTTGTGTTTTACTTATGCTTCTTCTGTTTCAGCTTCTAATTTATCTTTAATGCCTTCAATATAAGATTGCGCATTTTGAGCCGCAATACTTCCATCGCCAGTTGCTGTAACGATTTGTCTTAAACCTTTTTCGCGCACATCGCCTGCCGCAAAGACACCCGGCACTTTAGTTTCCATTTCATCGTTTGTCACGATGTAGCCTGCGTCGTTTGTGATGCCTAAATCAACGATAGGTGCTGTTAAAGGTTTCATACCGATATATACGAATACACCATCCGCATCTAATGTTTCTTCTTTACCGTCTTTAGTAGATTGTAAAGTTACTGAACCGACTTTGCCGTCTTTTTCATTAATAGATGCTAATGTGTGATCCCAAATGAAGTGCATTTTTTCGTTTTTGAATGCACGATCTTGCAAGATTTTTTGTGCACGTAATTGGTCTCTGCGGTGAACTACTGTTACGCTGTCTGCGAATTTAGTCAAGAATGTACCTTCTTCGACTGCAGAGTCTCCGCCGCCGATTACGAATAAGTTTTTGCCTTTAAAGAACGCGCCGTCACAAACTGCACAGTAACTTACACCGCGACCGCCGAGTTCTTCTTCGCCAGGCACACCGATTTTCTTATATTCTGCACCTGTCGCAATAATTACTGCGTAGGCTGTTACTGATTTATCGCCGTAAAAGACTTCTTTGATATCGCCTTTATCTTCGATGGATTTAATATCACCATATTGATATACTGCACCGAATTTTTGCGCATGATCAAACATTTTTGTAGATAAATCCGGACCAGAAATCGATTCGAATCCTGGGAAGTTTTCTACATCTTCTGTATTCGCCATTTGTCCGCCGGGTACACCGCGTTCAATCATTACAGTTTTTAAGTTCGCACGAGAAGCATATACAGCTGCAGTCATTCCTGCTGGACCTGCGCCGATAATTACAACATCATATTCAGCTTGTTGTTTCGCCATTCTTATAGCCTCCTAGTCTTTAATCAACAGTTATTATATTATACTGTGTCCTTGAAATATACTTTTATGCTCAAATTGTAAAATATACTAATTTCGCTTGCACATTATTTAAACTTCTAGAAGAATGTTAATCGATTTATTCAAACGATAAAGCGTTACCCCGAACCATTCTGCCACTTGCTTTTTGGTATAAGGGCGCTCTAAAGATTTGAAGTATAAATACACAAGCGCTGCAGTATATCCTTCCACATGGTCTAAATCATAACCATGTTCGATAATTCCTTCAGCGCGATCGATCCAATTTAAAAATAAAGGTTTTAAAAACTTTAATTCTTCATTCTCATACAAGGCTAACATGCCTCGGTGAATAAAGCCTAATTTTATCAACTTCAAATCTTTAATCAAATACGTAAGATAGAGCTTTTCATACTCTCCCATACCTTCTAGTACAGACCAGATTTCTTCTGTAATGAGCAGTTCTTTCTCATTTACTTGATCTAATAAGAAAATACCATACAGTCTTTCATGATTATCCTCACTCATCAGCAATGGCAAGATATTCGTTTTGAAGTAACCGTTCTTTTCAGACATCAGCCACGGCGGATAACCTGGATTGCCTTGTGTAATATCTTCCAGTTTCTTCCAAAACTCATGGCTTCGTTCTTGATTTCCCAGGAAATAAAAATTATAGCTGAGCGCATGAAACAGCTGCAGCGAAATAAACTTTCCTTTTCGATACAGCGGATAAAGCAGCTTTTGCGAAGCTTGATACTTCTTCAAATAGCTCAGCACAATACCCAGTTTAAAACTTTCATCATCATTCATCGGTACGACTTTTGATAAAGACTCTAAATATGTCGGATAAGCCTCATCCTTTGTATTATATAAAAGCAATGTATAGTGGCATAAAGCATGCACGTCTGTCTGATTTTCTTTCAGCAATTGTTTCAGCATCTCTCTCGCAGAATCATAATTGCCGAGATATAAATAAATCATCGCTAATAAATTACGTGTACCGTGATGTGTCTGCACATCCATATCTTGGTTCGTAATGTAGTCGCGGGCATCTTCTAATCTGCCTCTCGCAAAAAGGTGTTGGAAGATGAGCTGTACCGCAAAGACTTTGCTTTCTTGTTCAAGTTTGTCCAAGTCATCATACACGACTTCAAACATTTCTTCTAATTCTTTTCGATACGCTTCATCATTTGAAATAATAACGTAATTGATACCGAAACAAAATGCTTTGTTCGGGTCATTTAATTGAATGAACAGCTGGCTTAATTGGTAGAAAGCATCCGCAGTATGTGCATCTTTCGCAATAAAATCAAAATAATGATCAATGACTTGTTTGCCTTGGCCCATTTCAGTCAGTGCTGTTGTATAGTCTTTCAGAGCTTCAAAGTCAGAAGGTGACAATTCAAGGACTTTTCTATAATGTTCTGCAGCTTTATGGTAATCGCGGTGTTTTAATTTCGAGTCAGCCAGCTTCTTGAAGAAAGACGCATCTTGCGTCATAGGTATTACGTTTTTATGCGGTTCTTGTACCATGGATTGCCCCTCCTTTCTCATTATTTTCTAATCTGCATCGGATTGCCGTAGGCAAGTGCACCATCAGGCACATCTTTGTTTACGACTGTACCTGCACCGATACGCACATAATCTCCGATTGTTACGCCAGGCAAAATTGTCACATTGGCACCTACTAATGTGTGGTTGCCGATAATCACTTTTCCTACACGCCATTCTGTCACTAAAAATTCGTGTGTCAATATTGTTGTATTATACCCTATCACACAATTATCTCCAATACGAATTAAATGCGGATAAATCACATCCGGCATCACTTTATACGCAAAAGCTGTATGTTTGCCGACTTGCATGCCTAAACAAGCACGGTAAATCCATCGTTTTAATCTCAACGATGGCATGAACCGTGCTAATTCAATGAACAATGTTTGTTTAAACAGCTTTGTGAATTTAATGAAATGATACATTCTCCATAATGGATTGATATGTGTCGCTTTATCTTCTATTTTTTGATAACGCCTCATTGAATCCCCTCTTTATTTCGGCCATGAAAGATTTCCGGCATCTTTGAATTTCGGCTGTCGGCTTTTATATCTGCGGTAAATAATCATCACTACGCTGATAATAATCAAAACAATCGACATGACTTGTGCGACTCTGATATTGCTCGTTAACATCAAACTATCTGTACGCATGCCTTCCACGAAGAATCTTCCGATAGAATACCAGATTAAGTATAAGAAGAACGTTTCTCCGATACGCAAATGTTTGCGCAAGAACAGCAATAACGCAAAACCAATCACATCCCAAATCGATTCATATAAAAATGTAGGCTGGTAATATTTGCCGTCAATGTACATGTTATCAATGATGAATCTTGGAATATGCAGGCTTTCTAAAAATGATTGCGACACTGGACCGCCATGTGCTTCATGGTTCATAAAGTTGCCCCAGCGTCCGATACCTTGCGCTAAGATAATACTCGGCGCAACGATATCGCCGATCTGCCATGGATTATGGTTATTCATTTTACATACGATAACCCCTGTAATGAAGCCGCCGATCAAGCCGCCGTGAATCGCAATACCCCCATGCCAAATCATCGGTATTTCAGCGGGATGTGCTGCGTAATACGGCCATTGGAAAATCACAAAGTAGATTCTCGCCGCTATGAACCCGAAAATCGCACTCCAAAAGATGATATCAATCAATGCGTCTTTATGCAGGCCCACTCTTTTTGCGGTTGCTTGTGCAATAAAGTATCCTAATAAAATTCCGAATGCAATGATAATCCCATACCAGCGCACGGAGATAGGACCTAGATTAAAAGCCACCGGATCAATATAACCAAAGTTAAAAAACATAATTGCTTACTCCTCTTTATGTTCGTTTTTTCTTAGTATTTCAGCATTTAATCGTTCGTTAAACTCTTCAGCAGTATTAATACCCATAATATTCAAACGGTAGTTCATTGCTGCGACTTCAATAATAACTGCCACATTTCTTCCTGGTCGTACCGGAATGGTTTTCTTAGTGATTTCAGTATCCAAAATACGCAAGGTTTCTTCATTCAAACCGACACGGTCATATAACTTATCTTTATCCCAGTTTTCTAAGTTGATATTCAAACCGATTTTCTTTTCGGTCAAGATAGACCCTGCACCGAACAGTGTCATCACGTTGATAATACCGAGTCCTCTGATTTCTAATAAATGCTCAATCAATTTCGGCGGTTTGCCGATAAGTTCATCTTTGGTGATTTCGCGGATTTCCACGTTATCATCTGCAACTAATCGGTGGCCGCGTTTAACTAATTCTAAAGCAGTTTCGCTTTTACCGATACCAGAATCACCAGTAATTAAAACACCGACACCATACACATCCACTAATACACCATGCAAAGATGTTGTTTTAGCAAGTTCATGTTCTAAATATGTAGTTAATCGACTCATTAAACTTGTTGTCGCATCTTTAGATGTAAGTAAAGGTGTTCCGAGTTCTTTCGCCGCATTGACTAACTCTTCTGGAGGCTCAATCCCTCTTGTCACAATAATTGCAGGTGTATCAGGGCGGCATAATTTGCGTAATCTGCCATGTCTTTCTTTATCAGGCAATAGATTATAAAATGACAGTTCTGTTGTTCCTAATAACTGGATACGATCTGATGCATAATGCGAAAAGTATCCTGCCATTTCTAATCCTGGTCTTGAAATATCTGTATTATGGATTGGTCGATCCAATCCTTCTTCTCCGGCTGCTAAATTCAATTTAAATCTGTTTACTAAAGCTCTAGCACTTAACATATTTTCACCTCAATCGTCATTCTTCTTTCTATGCTTACTACTATCATATCAAAAAAGAATGCGAAAACGTTATTGGTATTACTACTTAAATTCCCTACCTATTTTATCATTTCTCATGATGATTCAAAAATCAAATTTTAACACTGCTTTTCGCTTCAAATATGTGAAAAAACGGTATTTTACCCTATTTAAGGCAAAATACCGTTTACTTCATGTTTATACATTTTGAGGAGTATCTCGTTCTAATACTGTTTTCAAATATTTTCCGGTATAAGAATCTTTTGATGCTGCGATTTCTTCAGGTGTACCTGTTGCGACAATCGTACCGCCGCCGTCGCCGCCTTCAGGTCCTAAATCTATCAGATAATCTGCAGTTTTAATGACATCTAAGTTGTGTTCGATAATCACAACAGTGTCGCCGTTATCTACAATACGATTCAATACTTTCAAGAGACGATTGATATCGTCCACATGCAAGCCTGTTGTCGGTTCGTCTAAAATATAAATCGAGCGTCCTGTAGAACGTTTATGCAGCTCTGAAGCCAATTTTACACGCTGTGCTTCACCGCCGGATAATGTTGTCGCAGGTTGGCCTAAACGCACATAACCTAATCCCACATCAACAAGTGTTTGCAGTTTGCGTTTGATTTTAGGGATATTTTCAAAGAAGTGTGTCGCTTCTTCTGCAGTCATATCCAATACTTCTGCGATGTTTTTACCTTTGTAAGTGACTTCTAATGTTTCACGGTTGTAGCGGTTACCGCCGCAAACTTCGCAAGGAACATAAACATCCGGCAAGAAGTGCATTTCGATTTTAATAATACCGTCGCCTTTACAAGCTTCGCAGCGTCCGCCTTTAACGTTGAAGCTGAAACGTCCTTTTTGGTACCCTCTGATTTTCGCTTCGTTCGTTGACGCAAAGACATCTCGGATATCATCAAAGACACCTGTATAAGTCGCAGGGTTGGAACGCGGTGTACGTCCGATTGGAGATTGGTCGATATCAATGACTTTATCTAATTGATCGATACCTTCAATCTCATCTACCTTGCCGGGTCTTGCTTTGGCACGGTTGATTTTTTGCGCTAGTGTTTTATACAGTACTTCATTTACTAATGAACTTTTACCTGAACCTGATACACCAGTCACAACTGTCATAGTAGATAACGGGAAGTCCACATCTACATTTTTCAAGTTGTTGCTTTGCGCCCCGTGTACTTTTAATTTGCGGTCTGTAACCGGTCTGCGGTATTCAGGCACTTCAATACGTTTTTTGCCGCTGAGGTATTGGCCTGTCAATGATTTAGAATTGCGCATCACTTGTTTAGGTGTGCCCGCTGCGACAATTTCACCGCCGTGTTCGCCTGCACCCGGTCCTACATCGACAAGATAATCCGCTTCTCTCATCGTATCATCATCATGTTCTACAACTATCAGTGTATTGCCTAAATCACGCATCTCTTTCAATGTATTGATTAAGCGGTCATTGTCTCTCTGATGGAGCCCGATAGACGGTTCATCCAAGACATACAATACACCAGACAATCTCGAACCGATTTGTGTAGCTAAACGGATACGTTGTGCTTCACCGCCGGATAGCGTACCTGATGAACGATTCAATGTCAGATAATCCAAGCCTACGTTATTTAAGAAATAAAGTCTTGAAATAATTTCTTTTAAGATCAAGTCTGCGATTTTACGGTCTTGGCTGGATAAATCGATATTTTCAAAGAAATGGAGTGCTTCTTTAATAGAGTATTCAACCACTTCTCCGATATTCAAGCCGGGTACATAGACAGACAGTGCTTCTTGGCTTAAACGTTTGCCGTGGCACGTTTCACATGGCAGTTCTGTCATATATTTCTGCATCATTTCGCGTACATATTCTGATGGCGATTCATGATAACGGCGTTCGATATTCGGAATCACACCTTCGAATTCCATCGTTCTTGTACGTGTCGTTCCGTTTTTCTGTCCGAAAGTAAATGTAATTTCTTTACCTTTAGAGCCATATAAAATAATATCTTTTTGACGTTCTGTCAGTTTTTTGAACGGTTTATCCATATTGATTTTATATACTTCAGCTACACGTTTTAACAATGTAGGATAGAAGTCAGAGCTTTTCGGTTCCCAAGGCACAATTGCACCTTCGCTTAATGACTTATTCGGATCTGGAATCACTAAATCAATATCCACTTTCAGCTTTTGGCCCAGCCCGTCACATGTCGGACAAGCTCCGAACGGACTGTTGAAACTGAACATACGCGGTTCAAGTTCTCCGATACTGAATCCGCAAATCGGACATGCATGATTTTCAGAGAACTTCATTTCTTCGCCGTCAATGACATCTACTGTTAAATTGCCTTCTGCTAATTCTAAAGCCGTCTCAATTGAGTCTGCTAAACGTGTTTCAATGCCTTCTTTAACAACAAGACGATCCACCACAACTTCAATTGTGTGATTTTTATTTTTGTCTAATTCCGGCACATCATTAATATCTCTGATTTCGCCATCTACTCTGACACGCACATAACCTTTTTTACTGATGTCTTGAAGCAGTTTTTCATGCGAACCTTTGCGGTGATTTACAATCGGTGCCATGAGTTGGATTTTAGTACGTTCTTCTAGTTCTAAAATACGGTCTGCCATTTGCTGAACAGTTTGCGATTCGATTTCGATGCCGTGATGCGGACAAAATGCTTTGCCGACACGTGCATACAACAAACGAATATAGTCATAAATCTCTGTGACTGTCGCTACAGTCGATCTCGGGTTTTTGCTTGTTGTCTTCTGGTCGATTGAAATCGCTGGAGATAAACCTTCAATCGTATCTACATCCGGCTTATCCATTTGTCCTAAGAATTGACGTGCATAAGCACTTAAGGATTCTACATAACGTCTTTGCCCTTCCGCATAGATAGTATCGAATGCTAAGGAAGACTTACCAGAACCTGATAAGCCTGTCATGACAATCAATTTATTTTTCGGCAGTTCCACATTCACATTCTTTAAGTTATTCTCACGTGCACCTTTTACAACAATTGATGGATCTTTCTTACTCACCCGCGTCACCTCATCTTTCTGCTTTGAGTTCAAACAACATGTCTCGTAATTCTGTTGCTCTTTCAAAGTCTAATGCTTTTGCTGCTTGTTTCATTTCTTTTTCTACATTTTCAATCGTTTTTTCACGTTCTTTTTTCGTTAATTTCTTAGGTACCACTTTTTGTTCTTGTTCGTTTTCTTCTTCTGTTTCCACAGTAGCACTGATAACATCATGAATTTTCTTCTTGATTGTTTTCGGTGTAATACCATGTTCTTCGTTATACGCTTGTTGAATCTTGCGACGGCGTTCTGTTTCATCCATCGCATATTTCATAGAATCTGTAATTTTGTCTGCGTACATAATCACTTGCCCATGCTCGTTACGTGCTGCACGGCCGATAGTTTGAACTAACGAACGCTCTGAACGCAAGAAGCCTTCTTTATCTGCATCAAGTATCACCACTAACGATACTTCCGGAATATCGATACCTTCCCTTAATAAGTTGATACCGACAACCGCATCATAAGTGCCCATTCTTAAGTCGCGAATGATTTCGATACGTTCTAATGTCTTGATTTCAGAATGCAGATAGTTGACCTTGATACCTGCTTCTTTCATATAAGTCGTTAAATCTTCACTCATTTTTTTCGTTAATGTTGTAATGAGTACACGTTCATTTTTATCGATTCTATCTTGAATCTCGCTTAATAAATCATCAATTTGATTTTTCGTCGGACGGACATCTATTTTAGGGTCCAGCAATCCTGTCGGTCGAATAATCTGCTCAACCACTTCATCTGAGTGTTCTAATTCATAAGGGCCTGGTGTTGCTGAAACGTAAACCAATTGATGTGCTTTCTTTTCAAACTCTTCAAACGTTAAAGGTCTGTTATCTAAAGCACTCGGCAATCTGAAACCGTGATCGATCAGCACTTGTTTACGTGCTCTGTCACCGTTATACATCCCTCTGATTTGCGGTAAAGTCACGTGTGATTCATCAATCATAATCAGCCAATCATCACCGAAATAATCAAGCAACGTATAAGGTGTAGAACCATAGTCTCTTAAGTTCAAATGCACAGAATAGTTCTCGATTCCTGAAACAAAGCCCATCTCTCTCATCATTTCCAAATCATAGTTGGTACGTTGTTCCAGTCTTTGCGCTTCTAACAATTTATTATTTTCTCTTAAATATTTCAGACGGTCTGCAAGTTCCTTTTCAATACGTTGGATGGCTAACTCTAATTTTTCGTCACGCGTTACGAAGTGAGATGCCGGATAAATAGAGAAGTGGTCTCTTTCACGCAGTACTTCTCCTGTTAAATAGTTCACTTCGCTGATACGATCGATTTCATCACCGAAGAATTCGACACGAATACACATTTCATCACGAGACGCCGGGAAGACTTCTACCACATCGCCGCGCACTCTGAATGTGCCGCGTTTGAAGTCGATATCGTTACGTGTATATTGGATATCAACTAATCCGCGCAAGAATTGGCTGCGGTCCATTTCCATGCCTCGACGCACGTTGACAACCAAACTGCTGTATTCAGACGGATCCCCTAAACCGAAGATACTGCTGACACTGGCAACTACAATCACATCATCGCGCTCGAATAATGAACTTGTAGCTGAGTGGCGTAATTGGTCGATTTCGTCGTTAATTGTCGCATCTTTTTCGATAAATGTATCCGTAGAAGGTACATAAGCTTCTGGTTGATAATAATCATAGAAACTGACAAAATATTCTACTCTGTTTTCTGGGAAAAATGCTTTGAATTCGTTATATAACTGACCTGCTAAAGTCTTGTTGTGGGCAAGTACTAATGTAGGCTTGCCGGCTTGTTGAATTACGTTGCTCATTGTGAAAGTTTTACCTGTCCCTGTTGCACCGAGCAAAGTTTGATGATGTTTGCCTTCCTTAATTCCTTTAGAAATCTTTTCAATTGCGGCAGGCTGGTCTCCTTGAGGTGTAAACTCTGAAACCACTTTAAATGGATGATGTTCCATATATCAGGTATCCTCCTTTTTATACGATGCATACTGTAGCGTCTCTAAAATATAAATAGGCTGAGACATTCCACCATTGTCCCAACCGTTCACTTCATGTTGAGATTGCAATTAAGCTTGTTAATTCGCAACTTCTCAATTTTCATATAATCTATCTATTTACTCTATTTATACTCTTAATTACTTGTTTTCAAACTATTTACATCACTTAGTATTATAACAAATCATGTCAAAGAAATACAAACATCTGTTCGTAAAACAGAAGTTTTTTGCCAAACAAAAAAGCACTTGTCTCTGCTTTGACAAGTACCTGTATTACAATTTAACGGTCATCTTCATGATGTTGATGCAGTTTTAATTGATCCACGATGACAAAGCCTGCCAACAATGAAACGACATCTATAAATATAATCCACTCGCTGTGAAAGAATCCTTTATAAATCGAACCGCCGATTAACATCAACGTTACAATTGCACCGACCCATTTGTTCTTAGTAACGACACTGAATAGTACCACTAAGATACAGGGGAAAAATGAGGCGCAAAGATACCAAATGAGAACCATTTGTCAGTCACCCATCTCTTTTATTTAAAATTGACATCGTCAACTCACGCAATTCTGAACGCGGAATAAAGTTTTCTGTCAGCATTTCTGGTATCACATTATCGATAAAGTCTTGTACGGAGACCAAATGATCAAACTGCATAATTGTTTCTAATGACATTTCATAAATTTCGAAGAATAACGAATCCGGATTACGCTTTTGAATTTCTCCGAATGTTTCATAAAGCAAATCTATTTTATCTGCGACAGCTAAAATCTGACCTTCTAATGAATCATCTTTGCCTTCTTGCAGACGCTCTCTGTACACATCTTGATATTCCTCTGGGAATTCTTCTCTGATAAAATTATCTACCATTTCTTCTTCCACTTGAGAAAATAACTTTTTCAAATCACTGCTCGCATATTTAACCGGGGTTTTGATATCTCCTGTAAATACTTCCGAAAAGTCATGATTTAAAGCCTTTTCATATAAACTCTTCCAATCAATCGTATTGCCGTGCTGTTCTTCTACTGTACCTAAATATTGTGCAATTTTAGTCACTTTAAATGAATGTGCTGCTACATTATGCTCAAAATACTTAAACTTACCAGGCAAGCGTATCAGCTTTTCTAAATCAGACAGTCTTTTAAAATATTGATGTACACCCACGTTGAGCTCACCCCTTATCTATTTAATCGAATATTATACGCGCATGTCTTCGCATTGCGCAAGCACTTTGAAAACATATCATTCAAGTTCATTCAAACACTTTTTATTTTCTATTCAAAATATATTGATGCTTTGTCAAAGAAATTTCTTATTCATCCGCATTTCATATAAGAACAACCTGAATACTAAAAGTTGATTTAACTTTACCATTTTCACCAGCGACTTTAAATTAATATTACCCTTTCTCAAGCAATTTTTCGATTTTATCTATTCATAGCACAAGATACAAAAAAAGCACCGTCCTCAAAAGAGAACAGTGCGCTATATCAATGATTGATTAGTGGATGTAGTTATATCCGCCTGCTTGGCCTGCTGAAATTGTACGTGAAGTTACAACACCTGGGCCGTAACCGTAGTTCATTTCAGATACGCGAACTGAACCGTCGCTGTTAACACCTTCAACGTATGCTACGTGACCGTAAGCACCTGCTGAAGATTGCATGATTGAACCAGCTGCTGGTGTATTGTTAACTGTACGTCCTGCCGCTGCTGCTGCGTTCGCCCAGTTATTTGCGTTACCCCAAGTTGATCCGATGTTGCCGCCTGCACGACTGAATGCGTAATAAGTACATTGTCCTGCAGTGTATAAGTTAGCACCTGAATAGTAAGATGGTGCACTTGTTTGGTATGATGGAGCGCTGTATGAAGCTGCTGGCGCACTGTATGTTTCAGTAGCGTTGTAAGCTGGTGCTTCATAGCTTGTATAGTTTGTATTGTAGCTGTTATAAGCTGCATCTGATGTATAGTTTACAGGTGCTGCTGTTGTATTTGCCGGTGCATCGTAGTTTGCAGCTGCTTTTGGAGCTGCTGTATCTCGTTTAGATTGTGATGCTTGTGCTTCAGTTGGTACAGCTTTACCAGTATATAATGCTTCTAAATGTGCTGCGCCTTTTTCTGAAACTGCTAAGATATCTCCAGGTAAGATAACGTGAGAAACACCTGGGTTTAATTTGTACAATGTATCTAATGTAATATTATGTGCTTTTGCGATTGATTTTAAAGTATCTCCAGCTTTGACTTCTACAACGTCTGTGTCAGGTAAAACTAGAGAAGTATCTTTTTTAACTTCATCTTGGTTTAATTGGTTTAAATTTTTAATCTCGTCTGTAGTAGTGGCAAACAAAGCTGCAACTTCGCTTAACTTAGCATCTTCTTTAACTACGTGTGTTTGTTCTGCAGATGCAACACCATTTAATGATGTTAGTAAAGTTAGTGATGATGCTGATAGTAATAAAGCTTTCTTCATTTATTATTTCATCCTTTGCTGTCAATTTGTAATGCATTCAATATAGCACAACTTTCCTGCCCTGGGGGCATTGTTATAATTTTGTAATATAATCGTTATACTATCGTTTAAACTCTAAATTGGACAAACTTTCTGTCAATTAAAGCAAATCATAGGCATTTCAATGCTCGATAGGTTATTTAATAACTTTTCATGTCACATAACAGTAATATTAATCTATGCATTAAACATCTAAAATTATTTTTATGCGAAATACTTTTTTCGCTGCAGCAAAAGAAAAGGCCAAGACATTTCCTGTCCTGACCTTCATAAGAATAGAGATTAAGCTTCGCGGTTATCCATTTGTGTACGCAAGTAAGCTTCGATGAATGGACCGATATCTCCATCCATCACCGCATTCACATTACCTGTTTCTTCATTTGTACGATGATCTTTAACCATTGAATACGGATGGAAGACATAAGAACGAATTTGGCTGCCCCAACCGATATCTTTTTGTTCGCCTCGGATTTCTGCCATTTCACGTTCTTGTTCTTCTAATTTCAATTGATACAATTTCGATTTCAGCATTTTCATTGCTGCTTCACGGTTCTTGATTTGAGAACGTTCGTTTTGGTTGTTTACGACAATACCTGTAGGATGGTGGGTAATACGGATTGCAGATTCTGTTTTGTTGATGTGCTGACCGCCGGCACCTGATGCACGGAACGTATCTACTGTAATATCATCCGGGTTAATATCGATTTCAATTTCATTATTGCTGAATTCAGGAATCACATCGCATGAAACGAATGATGTATGACGTCGGCCTGAAGAGTCGAATGGTGAAATACGTACGAGACGATGTACACCTTTCTCAGCTTTTAAATAACCATAAGCGTTATGTCCTTTAATCACTAAAGTAACACTCTTAACGCCCGCTTCATCACCTGGCAGATAATCCGCCATTTCTACTTTAAAGCCTTTATTCTCTGCATAGCGCTGATACATACGCAATAACATACTTGCCCAGTCTTGCGACTCTGTACCGCCGGCACCCGGATGCAATTCGAGAATCGCATTATTAACATCATATGGTCCGTTTAATAACAGCTGCAATTCGAATTGATCCAGTTTTTCTTTGAAGTTGTTGGTTTCTTCTTCCAGATCCGCTTTTAAGTCTTCGTCATATTCTTCTTGCAGCAGCTCATGTGTGGCTGTCATATCTTCGATTTCTGCTTCTAAATCACGGTAACCTTGTACCACTGATTTCAACGCATTGTTTTTATCTATAATTTCTTGCGCTTTATTTTGATCATCCCAGAAATTCGGTTCTGTCATCATTTCTTCATATTCTTGGATGTTTGTCTCTTTTTCCTCTAAGTCAAAGAGACCCCCTAAGTTGTTCTAATTTTTCGTCATAATTGACTATGTTGCGCTTAATTTCAGATAGCTCCATCTTATCTCTCTCCTGTACACTTATTTTCATTTCATTTTATACTGGTATTATTTTAGCATATTTCATCTCTTGTCATGAATGAGAAAAAGAACCAAAAGCAGGCAATGACAAAAAGCATGCGCTTCTTGTCAAAGCATCTCGCAGTGGTTCTTAACAACGCTGATTATTTACCGCAGCAGTTTTTGTATTTTTTGCCGCTTCCGCATGGGCAGGGATCATTTCGGCCTACTTGGTCGCCTTTTACAATCGGCTTCGGTTTAGCTTTTTCTTTGCCGTCCTCAGCTGAGACGTGCTGCCCCTGATACTCCTTTGCTTTATCACGTTCCACATCATCTTCTACTGTGATTACAGACTTAAGGATATATTTGCTGACATCTTCTTCAATCATCATCATCATGTTATCGAAAAGCTGATGTCCTTCGTTTTGATAATCACGCAATGGGTTTTGCTGACCATATGAACGCAAGTGAATACCTTGACGCAATTGATCCATTGTATCGATATGGTCTGTCCAGCGGCTATCGATAGAACGTAATAAAATCATACGTTCGAACTCATTGAATTGCTCAGGGATATTCGCTTTTTGATTTTCATACGCTTGTTCAACTTTAGCCCATACTGTATTAAAGATATCTTCACGGTCTTTGCCTTTGATTTCCGACTCATTCAATTCGCCTTCATGCAAGAAGACATCTTCAACATAGTTGATGAATGGTTCATAATCTATTTCATCGATATCTTCATTCACATAGTTGCCGATAGCACGGTCTAATGTAGAACGCATCATTGTTTTCACAAGTTCTGAACTTGATTCGTTATCAATAATGTTATTTCTTTCACCGTAAATGATTTCACGTTGTTTACGCAGTACTTCGTCATATTCAAGAATACGTTTACGTGCATCGAAGTTGTTACCTTCAACACGTTTTTGCGCAGATTCAACCGCACGCGATACCATTTTAGATTCAATCGGTGTTGAATCATCCATACCTAAACGGCCCATCATGTTTTGTAATCGTTCAGAACCGAAACGTACCATTAATTCGTCTTGCAATGATAGGTAGAAACGACTTTCGCCTTTGTCGCCTTGACGTCCGGAACGACCACGCAATTGGTCATCGATACGGCGTGATTCATGGCGTTCTGTACCAATAACTGCTAAGCCGCCTAATTCTTCTACGCCTTCGCCTAATTTAATATCGGTACCGCGTCCGGCCATGTTTGTCGCAATCGTTACTGCGCCTTTTTGACCTGCAGTCGATACGATTTCTGCTTCGCGTTCGTGGTTTTTCGCGTTAAGTACATCATGGCGTACACCGCGTTTTTTCAATAGTTTAGAAATATATTCACTGGTTTCAACCGCAACTGTACCTAATAGAATCGGTTGGCCTTTTTTATGTTTTTCCACTACATCTTCAACAACTGCATTGAATTTGCCTTTTTGACTGATGTAAATCAAGTCAGGTTTATCTAAACGCTGAACTGGACGGTTTGTCGGTATTTGCGTCACCGTCATATTATAAATGTTACGGAACTCTTCTTCCTCTGTTTTCGCTGTACCTGTCATACCTGATAACTTGTTGTACATACGGAAGAAGTTTTGGAACGTAATCGATGCCATTGTTTTAGATTCGTTTTGGATTTGCACGCCCTCTTTCGCTTCAATCGCTTGGTGCAAACCTTCAGAGAAACGACGGCCCGGCATTGTACGACCTGTAAATTGGTCAACGATTAAGACTTCGCCGTCTGTTACCATGTAGTCGACATCGCGCTGCAATGTGTAGTTGGCACGTAAAGCTGTGTTGATATGCGTAATGATATCTACGTTGTTTAAATCATATAAGTTATCCAATTTAAACATACGTTCAGCTTTATCTGCACCTTGATCTGTTAATTGTACAGATTTTGTTTTCTCATCATAGTTGTAATCATCTTCAGCTTTCAACATCTTCGCAAATACGTTGGCTTGCGTATAAAGCGATGTTGATTTTTCAGCTTCGCCTGAGATGATTAATGGTGTACGCGCTTCGTCGATCAAGATAGAGTCGACCTCATCAATGATGGCAAAGTGCAGCGGACGCATAACACGTTCTTCCGCATAATTCACCATGTTGTCGCGCAGATAGTCGAACCCTAATTCATTATTCGTACTGTACGTAATGTCTTCCTTATAGGCTTGGCGTTTTTCAGCAGTAGATAAACTGTTTAAGTTTAATCCGACTGATAAACCTAAGAAGTTATACAACTCAGCCATTTCTTCACTTTGTACACTTGATAGATATTCGTTGACTGTAATAACGTGTACGCCGCGGCCGGCTAATGCGTTTAAATACGTCGGCATCGTAGCTGTTAATGTTTTACCTTCACCGGTTCTCATTTCCGCAATATCGCCATTATGAATCGCAATACCGCCCATGACTTGAACACGGTAAGGTGTCATATTGAATACACGTTTAGCCCCTTCTCTTACTAAAGCAAAGGCTTCAGGAAGGATTTCATCTAATATTTTATCTTGCTTTCTTACATCTTCTTCAGCTTGAACTCTCTCTTGGAATTCTCTTGTTTTGTTTCTCATTTCTTCGTCAGTAAGAATTGACATTTCTTCTTCTAAAGCGAGTACTTTGTCAGCTTGCTTACCTAGGCGTTTGATTTCTCTTTTATTGCCGTCAACAATTTTTGATAAAAAACCCATTCTGTTCGCTCCTTTGGTATAAAAACTGTTTGGCTTACAACAATTCATCTTACCATTTATATCGTCAAATTTACACTTAAATACTCATTATAATAGCCGTCTGTCCCTTGTTTTGACTATTACGATTCAAGTCTTTTTCTTTTACCCTATGCATAAGTATCTATTGCTCGATGCGTTATTTCTGCACAAAACGCACATATCTCTCTTATTCTGACATGTTTAAGTTGCCTAAATCAATCAAATACAATTCTATTAATACAATCTTAATCTTCGTGAAATAGAAAAAGAGACTTGCAGCTGATACAGCTGCAAGCCCCCTTCTTATACATATGAATCTTAATTTTCAACTGTTTCGATTAAACCGTATTTACCATCTTTTCTGCGGTAAACGATGCTTGTACCATCTGTATCACGGTCTGTGAAAATGAAGAAGTCATGGCCTAATAAGTCCATTTGCAATACTGCTTCTTCAGAATCCATTGGTTTCAAGCTGAATTGTTTAGAACGGATGATTTCGATTTCATCATCTTTATCTTGATCAGCTGCTTCCGGAGGTGTTTCTGGAATAGCTAGGAATGGTTCTTTCTCATTCTCTTTGCGTTTTTTACGATTTACGCGTGTTTTGTACTTACGCACTTGACGTTCTAATTTATTAGTAATTAAATCAATTCCCGCATATAAATCATCGTTTCTTTCTTCTGCACGAAGTGTCACGTCTTTAAGCGGAATTGTCACTTCAATTTTAGTGCTTGAATTTGCGTAAGTTTTTACTTTTACATGTGCATCAACGTTCGGCACATTTGTAAAGTAACGTTCTAGTTTACCAACTTTGTCCTCAATGTAATTACGGATTGCGTCTGTAATAGTGAGGTTGTCTCCATGAATTTCAAATCTAATCATAGTGATCGACTCCTTTAACCTCTATATATGTTTGATTGGTAATGCTCACTATTATAATAACATGTTTCAACTACCTAGCGAAAGCAAAGACATCTATTTTTCCAATTTTTCTGACAAATAGCGTTGCTATCGCATGATGAACAGTAAGCCCTGTTGTATAAATATCATCTACGAGTAAAATTGAACTATTCTCAAGATTTTTGATTGCGCTTTCATTCTTGATATAAAAAGGATTCTCCGCTTTTGCACGCATCACCTTATTCAAGCTGGATTGTTTCGGTCTGAGGTCCGTCTGCAACACAGCCTGATAACAGATACCTTTTGCATCCAGTACTTGCTGCACAGGATTGAAGGTTCTATTTTGGTCTCTGAGCAGCGGAGACGGAATCGGTATAATGAGGTCGTAATTTTCTTTCGGCAGCTGAATTCGATCCGCAATCACTTCACATAAAGCAGTATCCCCTGCTATTTTGTATTGGTGGATCGTATCGCGTACTTTGCCGGTATAACGATAATCACAGTACAGCTGATGCATCAATTGAAACTTTTGTTCTAAAAAAGCACAGTCCAAACATACGGTTTCTGTTTCAGCTAACGGTTTCAAACAACGTTTGCAGCGGTGTACTGTTGTTAAACGACAAGCCTCCCACTCGAGTCTGCAGCGCTCGCATAATACTTCAGGCGATTTATAAAAATTTGCGGCAGTTAACGGCTCATGAAATGGCACAAGACATTGTTTACATCTCGGCATCTAACCACCCTTTCTCAAATCCTAAGCGATTCATACGCTGAATTTGGCGTTTTGCACTGAGCATCGCTAAAGTCACACCATTATGCAGAAATAGTACATTACCGGATGTATCCTGCAATTTGCGTCCCGTACGCCCTGCAATCTGAACCAGTGCTGCAGCTTGGAAGGTTTGACTCTCTAGTACAATGACATCTAAATGTGCCATAGTAAAGCCGCGTTCTAAAATAGTCGTTGTAAAAATGATTCGGTGTTTACCCGCTCTTAATGCTTCAACTTTTTCAAAGCGCAGTGCATCTTCACTATGCACCGCTGCTAAATCATCAAAATACTTTTGATAATGCACTAAAGCTTGTTCCATTGCTTCGATTTGGTTAAAGAACACTAAAGTAACGCGTTTGTTTTCAATCTGCTTTTGCAACAGTTTCAGTAAATATGGCTGCAAACGCTGTGGTTTGAATTTAAAATAGCGAAACTTCGGTACAGGCAGCGGCTTTCTATGATAACGTGCCGGCAAAGTAATAATATTTTCTTTTTTGAATTGCTTTAACAAGTGTTTAGAGGGAGTAGCAGTCATATAAATATGACTATAGCAAGATGCAGAAGCATGAATCAGCGTCTGCATTAACAGCGGATCCATCGCAAGCGGGAAAGCATCCACTTCATCAATAAAAATGACGTCGAAATGTTGTTTGAATCGATACAATTGATGGACCGTAGCAACTACAAAATGCCCGCAGTACTTTTGTGACTGTCCTTGATATAACACATCAATTGCTTCATGAGAAAATGCTTCGATAATACGCTTGCTGATTTCAACGACAACATCGACTCTTGGCGATACAATTGCTACATTCAGTCCTTCTTGTCTGGCATATCGAATGCCTTCAAACATCATTTCTGTCTTCCCTGCCCCTGTCACTGCATATAGCAGCAGTATTTCTTGTGTTTGAATAGCTCTGATAATATGAGAAGAAGCATACGCTTGCTGCTGCGAGAGTTGGAAATCTAAATGGTATTCCCCTGAACTTTTATAATGTGCAGTTTCTGTCACAGCAATCATTTGCACTGTATCCATCCGACCCAGCTGCAAGCACCTTCTGCAGTAAGTAATGGTCTGCTGATGAAAGGCAGATGTATACGTATAATAATCGTGTTGATTCGGTGTTGCGCATTGTCGGCAATACCATTTGCCTTTGCTGTCTTTTAAGACACCAGGTCCTTGATAAAGGATTGTTTCATCTGTCAGATGGGCTGTATTTCTGACAAGTTTGCCGTAGTATTTGATTATTATGATTCCTCCTTCAAACAAAAAAGGACAAATCAAGCCGCTTCATAGCGCACTTCATTTGCCCGAAATATTGTTATTGCTAATTTAATTTTTATTCTTCTACATAATCCTCTGGTCGATTTGCTAAGACTTCAAGACGTTTATTCGTAAAGCCTAACGCCACACTGCCGACACCTAAATGCGAAGCAATGACCGGACTGAAATCTGAATAGTTGATGACATAGTGGTCTGGGCAACGCTTTTTCAGACTTTCATATAGCTTTAATCCATCTTCTTTTGAATCTCCATTAACAACATATAGAGTCACTTCATCATAGTCTTTGACTTGTTCTAATACGCCGTCTTCGATACGTTGGATTGCACGCTTTTTCGTACGTACTTTATCAACCGGAACAATTAAACCATCATCGAACTTCAAGACAGGTTTCATCTTAAGCAGCGTACCGATAAAGGCTTGCGCACCTGTAATACGTCCGCTCTTTTGCAGGTTCTTCAAGTCATCTACTACAATCATCGCACCTGTATGGTCTCTTATTTCATATAACTCATCCATGATGGCTTCAGCTGAAAGGCCTTCTTTAGCACGTTGTGCCGCATGAATCACATAACCGCCTAAAATCATACCCGACAATTTAGAATCGAATGAATGTACATTAATGCCGTCTACCATTTCGCCGGCTTGTGTTGCTGATTGATACGTTCCGCTGATACCTGCAGATAAGTATAAGCCGATTACATCTGTATAGCCTTCTGCTTTTAGTCTTTCATAGACTTCGACGACTTCTCCGATTGCCGGTTGACTTGTTGTCGGAATTTTCTTCTCTGATTTCATACGCTGATACAACTGACTCGGCGCAAGATCGACTCTCTCTGTATAATTATCTCCGTTTTCAAATGTCACACTTAATGACACAACTGAAATATCATATTTATCTAATAAAGCTTGTGTTAATGATGTTGTTGAATCCGTCATTACAGCAATCTTCATAGTTTTCCTCCTCAAATATACTCATTTTTAATCATACCTTATTTCATTAGAAAAGAAAATCGATTCTTACGTTTAGAAAAAACTGTTTCGCCATGTATAATAGGAGTTAAGATTGAGAACAAATTGCGTTCAAGAAATGCATAAAAGGATGTCATACAATGGAGAATCATATTATTACTATCAAGCAAGAATACGTGATTGAAAATGTCATTAATAAATCACGGTTTATTGCTCATATCAAGCCGGTAGCAACCGAAGAAGAAGCGAAAGCATTCATCGAAGCGGTCAAAAAAGAACACCGTGATGCAACACATAACTGTTCAGCCTATACCATCGGCGATAATATGCTGACACAAAAAGCAAATGATGACGGCGAACCGAGCGGGACTGCAGGTGTACCGATGCTTGAAATCTTAAAAAAATTAGAAACACATAATACAGCTGCTGTAGTGACACGATATTTCGGCGGTATTAAACTTGGTACCGGCGGATTAATCAGAGCTTACAGCGGTGCAGTCCGAGATGCTATCAAAGAAGGCGGACGCGTAGAATTGCGCAATGCACTTCCTACTACAGTAACAATCAGTTATGATCAAACCGGAAAATTCGAATACGAGTTGCAATCTACTGATTTCATCTTAAGAGATACGATTTATACTGACAAAGTCAGCTATAAGATCGATGTATTAGAAGATGACTATGAAGATTTTATCGCCTTTTTAAATCGTATTACTGCCGGCAAATTTGAATTAGATGAAGGCACAGTGACACGCTTGCCTTTTGATATCGAAACAAAATAATACATGATTTCAAATGAAAGACCGCCCAAGCTCTATCATCGACATAGAACTTAGGCGGTTTCATTTCAGTGTTATTTATTTTTATGTCCTCGATTGGCTCTTCTTTCTAAGAGTCCGAGCAATGGTCTGTAATTATCATCAATCAGTCCAGTAAACTCAACGATCAATTCAATCGTAATCAAGATTAGAATCAACATCATCACAACACCCCATGGTTGCGATAAGTATAAAATAATACTTGAAATACTGAACATAATTGCGATGGAATATATCAGTACAACGGTTTGACGATGTGTATAACCAAGTTTCAGCAATTTATGATGCAAGTGTGATTTATCCGGCTGCATGATACGCTGTCCCTTCTTTGCACGTCTGATCATCGCAAACAATGTATCAATGAAAGGTACTGCTAAAATCACCATAGGGAAGAATAATGAGAAGAATGTAATATTCTTAAACCCGAGCAGCGAAACAAAGCTGATAATAAAGCCCAGCTGCAAGGAACCGCTGTCCCCTAAAAAGATCTTAGCCGGATGGAAATTATAAAACAAGAATCCGATTAACGAACCTATCATGACAGAACAAATCATCATGATGAAGATATCCGCTTGCAGTATCGCAATAAACCCGATAGTCATAAAGGCAATGGTAGACACCCCTGCTGCTAAACCGTCTAAACCATCTATTAAGTTGATGGCATTCGTAATAGCGATAATCCAAAAGACAGTAAAGGGAATACTTAAAATTCCGAATTGAATCGTACCGAAGGGCAACTGAATGAAATCAATCGTTACACCATGATACACAACTACCAGCGCGGCTAAACATTGACCGAATAACTTATATAAAGGTTTTAATTCATGCACATCATCAATCAAGCCGACAATGTACATAATAATCATACCGATCAGCAGCGGAATGATTTCGCGTTCAATCGGATGGCCGATCCAAATGCCTAACACAAATGAAAAGAGTACCACCGTTCCGCCAAGTACAGAAACAGGTTTGGTGTGCACTTTTCGATAGTTCGGCTTATCCATAATATCCAGTTTTTTGGATATTTTAATAACAATCGGTGTCAACACTACACTGACGACCATTGAAATAAGTATCAATAAAAGTGTTATCATCTTATTTCCATTGCCAAAATGCTCCTCAAATTATGTTATACATAAGATGAGCACGCTGCTATCTGTCTTTTGACAAGGGAACCTCCCTTCAGTTTTTCATATGTATACAATACTAATAATCTATTTTAACACGAATTATTATTAATTGTAGTAAATTCTGGCAACTCTTAGCAATGTTTGAGATGACAAAATGTATATTTTCACTTACAATAACTAAGTGGTAAAACAAAGGAGCCGATCGAAATGATTGAAGCTATCATTTACAATATTTCTGTTACCGTTGCAGGAATTTACCTATTCCATAGGTTGCAATATTCAGAAACGAAACAAATGAAGTTTTCACAAACTTACGTCACAATACTTATGACTGTTGTAGCGCTATTGCTTGCGGCATATCCTATTCCAGTTCATAATTATTCACTTTATTTAACATTTGTTCCGCTATTATTCTTAGGCCGTTATACAAATGTATTCTTTACAATGGTCTCAGCCGCAATTCTCTTTGTGATAGGCGTGTTTGTTTACGGCGACCCGCTATCTTACAACATTGCCTTAATCATCATTGCTTTGGCTGTAAGTTTCATCGGACCGTTTATCAAGCAGAATGATATCGTTTCGCTGCAGATTTTAAACGTTATCAGTCTGATTATACTCAGCATTGTATCAGTGATTACACGTCTCTATACATTGCAAGAAATTATTTATCTTATTCCGATATCATTTGTTTTAACGATTTCATC
This sequence comes from Staphylococcus sp. EZ-P03, assembly GCF_003344575.1. Classification (NCBI taxonomy): domain Bacteria; kingdom Bacillati; phylum Bacillota; class Bacilli; order Caryophanales; family Staphylococcaceae; genus Staphylococcus; species Staphylococcus sp. EZ-P03. The sequence goes on from NZ_QPMO01000015.1 coordinate 72,804, forward strand.
ATCGATTATCTTTGTCGATATTTGGCGTTTCTTCACATTAGTTCAACGGTATGAAAGCGAAGAACGTTTCGACTATTTAACAGGTCTCGGCAATGTAAAAGAATTCGACCGACACTTAAATAAAATGACTGACAAAGCTGACAGCAAACACACAAGCCTAGGTCTGTTATTAATTGATATTGACGGCTTTAAAGATGTGAATGATGCCTTTACACATCGTTCTGGAGATGCAGTATTAAAGCAGATTTCACAATTGCTGATAAATTATGTTCCGCCGAATATGAAGATATTCAGAAACGGCGGCGAGGAGTTTTCAGTCGTCTTGCTCGGCTACTCACTGGATCAAAGTGTGAAACTCGCTGAAAGCATTCGTGCAGGTGTAGAACAATCTTCTTTCCACTTGCCGAATAAAGAAGTGATTAAACTCTCTGTTTCTATCGGTATCGGCTATTTAACAGAAGATGACTATAAATCACAGCGCAAAGTCTTTAAAGACGCAGATGATATGCTGCATATGGCAAAAAATGAGGGACGTAACCAAGTGATGTTTAACCCGATTGTTAAATAATATTTTGTTTCAGATGAATACTTCAGAGACAAGGACAAATTCGATGTTCTTGTCTCTTTTTTTGCAATTCTATTGCAATCGCCGCCGTTCTATTGCAAGATTCAAATCTTCCCTGTAAACTTTCAAGTATCAACCAATACAAACAAGAAGGAGAGCTACAAGGTGCCTGAAGAAGCAATTACCATAATAGATGAGAACAAAGTTATCGATGTTGTGCTCACGGCAGGAAAAATTTTACTTGAAAGCGGTGCGGAAACATATCGTGTCGAAGATACGATGTCACGTATTGCTTACAGCTTTGGGTTAGATAATACCAACAGCTTTGTATCTAACACAGCAATTATCTTCTCATTAAACGATCGAACGAACACGCGTTTAATTCGAGTCCGAGATAGAACTACGGATTTAGAAAAGATTGCTTTAGCCAATAACATTTCACGTAAAATTGCGAAACACGAATTGAATATTGACGAAGCAAAATCTGAATTGATTCATTTGGAGCATGCTTCGCTGCAATATTCTTATTTAACGAAGTTTTTAGCAGTGTCTATCGCCTGCGGATTTTTCTTATTCATGTTCGGCGGTGTTGCGCAAGACTTTATCTTCGCAATTATTGCTGGCGCTGGTGCTTATTTAACCTTTGATTTTGTACAACGCTTTATCCAAATCAAATTCTTCTCAGAATTCATCAGTGCTATCGTAGTCGTCAGTGTTGCCGCCATCAGCCACAAGCTCGGCTTATCGGTCAACCAAGACATTATCACCATTTCCGGTGTCATGGTCTTAGTGCCAGGTGTCTTAATTACAAATGCTATCAGAGATTTAATGGCTGGCGAATTGCTTGCTGGTATGTCGCGCGGAATGGAAGCGGCATTAACCGCATTTGCAATCGGTGCCGGCGTCGCAATCATCTTACTCTTCTTTTAAGAAAGGCGTGTTACAGAATTGATCTTACATTATTTATTCCATTTCATTATCAGTTTTAGTTCTACAACTCTGTTTTCGATACTTTTCAACGCGCCGCGTAAGTTGTTACCTGCTTGTGGTTATGTAGGCGCAATGGGCTGGACGATTTATATCGTGTCCATGGATTTGAATTTAGGAAAAGTTGCTGCTTCTTTCCTTGGAAGCTTTATCTTGGCTATTATGAGTCACGCAATGGCTAAACGTTATTTCCAACCGGTTATTATCTTTATCGTTCCTGGTATTATTCCTCTTGTACCTGGGGGTGCTGCGTATGAAGCAACACGTTTCTTAGTTACCAACCAATATACACACGCAGTCAATACCTTCTTAGAGGTAACTTTAATTTCAGGTGCCATAGCATTCGGTATCTTATGTGCAGAAATCAGCTATCATATTTATAATCGAATTAGAATATACTATGGTAAAATGAAAGGTAAATCATATAAGAAGCAATTTAATATGAATAATCGAGGATAAGAGGTGCATATCAAGTGAAAGAACAATTAATCGACAGACTGAAACGTTATGCGGAGATTGATACTCAATCTAATCCCGACTCAGAAACAACACCATCTACTGAGAAACAATGGGACTTATTAAATTTACTCAAACAAGAATTAGAAGAACTTGGTCTTAAAACAGATATCGACGACTATGGTTATTTATTTGCGACATTAGAAAGCAATATCGCAACTGAAGTACCTACTGTCGGATTCTTAGCTCATATCGATACGTCGCCAGATTTCAATGCGACTAATGTCAAACCGCAAATCATTGAAAAATATGACGGCCAACCTATTCAACTAGGCGATACAGATCGCGAATTGAACCAAGACGTCTTCCCTGCTATGAAATCCGTTGAAGGCCATACGCTAATGATTACAGATGGCACATCATTGCTTGGCGCAGATGATAAAGCAGGTGTAGCGGAAATCATGACCGCATTAAATTATTTAGTAGAACATCCGGAAGTGAAACATGGACGTATCCGAGTCGCATTCACACCAGATGAAGAAATCGGACGCGGTCCGCACAAATTTGATGTTGAACGCTTTGGGGCTGACTTCGGTTACACAATGGACGGCAGCCAATACGGCGAACTTCAATTCGAAAGCTTCAATGCTGCTGAAGCAACTATCACTTGCCACGGTGTCAATGTACATCCGGGTTCAGCGAAAAATGTTATGGTTAACGCAATTAAATTAGGCGAACGCTTTGATCATGCATTGCCGCAAGATGAAGTACCAGAACAAACAGAAGGCTATGAAGGCTTCTTCCACTTAATGAGCTTCAACGGTACTACTGAAAAAGCACAATTAAAATATATCGTCCGTGATCATAACCGCGACCAATTCGAAGCACGCAAAGCATTGCTTGAAGAAATTAAAGATACTATCAATCAAGACTATGCGAATGATCCGGTAGAATTAGAAGTTAATGACCAATACTATAATATGGCTGAAAAAATCAATGAAGTACCTGAAGTTATCGAGATTCCAAAACGTGTCTTCAAACAATTAGGTATCGAACCGAATACAGAACCGATTCGCGGCGGAACAGACGGCTCTCAACTTTCATTTATGGGCTTGCCGACACCTAATATCTTCACAGGCTGCGATAACTTCCATGGTCCATTCGAGTATGCATCTATCGATGTTATGGAAAAAGCAGTACAAGTGATTTTAGGAATTGCTGAAGAAGTAGCAGCATCATCAAAATAATAAATAATTATCTATGAAAAAACGGCTGAGTCCCTATCAAAAGGATTCAGCCGTTTTATTGCTTGAATTATGCTTTTTTCTCATCATTATCAAAAGATGTCGTCAACAGTTTAAGTGCTTGTACCGCATAGAAACGAATTTGCAGACCCGCTTCAAAGCTCGTATAATTTTTCGGCATTTTCATAAATAAATTGAACATGCCTGTGACACCTAAAGCTTCATAGCGATCGAATTTATCAGCTGTCGCATTAATCGCAATGCAAGGCTTATGATATTTCGTCGCAAGTTCCGCAATACGCAGTGTCGTTGTTTCTAAGAGCTGATCTTGTTCATTGATGCCTTCACCGAACATAATTAAATCTGCTTGTTCAATCAAACTTTCTAAATGCGTGATTTGATCCACCAGATTATGGCTTGTCAACACCTCTGCGTTGTATAGCGCTGCTAGAACAGCCGCAACACCGCCGCCTGCACCGCCGCGTTCGACTGTGCTTGTTACGGTGCGTGTTTCATTTTTCAAAATTTCGCTGAAGTACCATACAAGATTATCCACTGCCGCTGCTTCTTCGCGTGAAATACCTAATAATGGATAGACTTGCATGATTTCACTGGCTTTGCCGTACATTTTGCTTGAGAAGTCCGATACAAGCTGGAAGCGTGTTTTTGATAAGCGTGGATTCAACCCAGATAAATCGACGCGGCGAATATATTTTAGAACATTGACACCTTTGCTTGCATCAATCGGTTCGCCTTCGTCATTATAATATTTTGCGCCTAAAGCTTGCAGCATACCTGCGCCGCCGTCAAAGCTAGCAATGTTGCCAAGGGAAATGACAACATGCTGTGCATCATTTTCTAATGCAGCCGCAATCACTTCACCTAAACCATAGCTTGAGCGATCAACAATCGGCTTTTTGCCTTGCAAGAATAAATCCGCTTCAATAATCGTCATGCCGCTCTCTGTTTTGCCGTAAACCGCTTCAATCGGTTCCATATCTGCATCATGTACATTCACACGGTATTTTGTTCCGGATTGCCATAAAAAGACCGAATCCATCAATTCATGCCGGCCGTTGAACAAAGGCACTTGCACGATATCTGCACCTTCGATTTGGCTTGCTACTGCTTCTTCTACGTAGCGATTCGCTTCGTAACTCGAAACGATTCCATTAAATTCATCCATTGCGACTAATACTCTCATTTTGTCACCTCAAATAAAGTTTCCCAATGTTTGTTGCATTCACTTTAATATTATACAGGGCATTATTCAAAATGCCCACTGTTACGTCTAACCCTTAAAATTAAAATAACTCCAAGCCTATCGGAAGTTGGAACTGTTTTATTTTCTTTCATTTCCGCCTTCCAAAGCTTGGAGTCTGTTTTCGTTCATATTTTATTATTGATGTTTTCCCCTAACAAGCTTATTCTTCAGCTTGTGCGAGTGAGGTCACATTAATGTCATCATGACTCGCATGCCACTTCACTTCTCCATTTACAAAGTAGAAAGCTTGCGGCGATTCGTGCTTCACTCCAGTTTTTTCAGCAATATAATCTGATACGTCTCTTTGTTCTTGTACAATTAAGTAATATCCATCAATATCGCGTTCATACAAAAACTTATTGAATTGATCATAAGCATTTGCTGAAATTGGACAAGTGTCGCTGTGTTTCATTATAAATACATATTTGTTGTCGTTAATTACCTGTTCAAACTGGTCAATTGAAGTCAGCTTTGTAGCCATTCTATTCACCTCTAAAAATATTTATCACTGCACGTGATAGTCCCATTCTAATTGCTATTTCAATGTGTCTAATTATACACACTTTATATTTCAATGTTAACCAAAACACTAACATTTTCCTTGCTTTTTTCAATCATTCTTGTGCAATTTGTTTTTTAAGTCCGTCAACTCGCGCTTAAACGGTTTATGCGCTTCATCTAATTCTTTCCCTGTTAAAGGCGTTTCATTCATATCATATCGTTCTAAACCATTGCTGACATCGATTGTCTTTTGTCGTGTCTCATAATAGTTTTGCAGACTGTAATACATTTCAATAGCCGTTTGATGTGCTTTTGCAGTATTCGGCTCTGACACACTCGCTTGGTTCAGCTCTTCGATTTGTCGATTAATCAGAGGCTGTACTTTATCTTTAATCACCGTTTTCGTATTAGCCGGATCATCTGTATCTAAATATTTTTTCGCAATCTGCTGCAGCTCTTTATTATGATGCTTCAACTTATGAATAAATTTATCGATACTGTCAAACTCCCCTGCTTGGCGTGCTGTTTCGACTTGCTTCTCTAACTGCGCACGGTTCTTCTCAAACAGCCTCGTGTAATTCAAGATATCTTCATTTGCTTTAATCGAGGCGTTGCAAAGGTGTATAAAACTGCGGATGGCTTTTAAATCTTTTTCTTGTTCATTAACCTCACTTATGTAAGTTTTACGCAAGGCTTTGACATCTTTAGTTTCAGCCGGCAATTGTTCTGCGGCGTTCTGATAAGATTCAAATGCAGGCATCAGCTTCTTATCCATATCCTTTTCCAATTGTTTGAAGTCTGTTTTATTTCTATCTGTTAAATCTGATCTGCTGAGTTCATTCAAACGATTCAAGCGCATGTCATCCATAATTTTTTCAACTTGACGCTCTTCTTTATCTACTTCATGCTTTGCTTTTTCAAAATGTTTTAAATCTGACTGCGTTTTATTACTGCATGCCGCAAGAGACAGCGTTAGACAAGCAATCGTTATTATGAGAAGCCACCTTTTCACTTTTGTCCACTCCTGTCTGTTTATCTTTATAATTTGCGTGTTAAGTGTTTGAGTAAGTCAAGATTCATAATATAATATTTTAGAGACTTTTACAAAGGACGGTTGATTATGTATTCAAAAACACAGCCTTTAATAGAAGATAAAAAGGCATTACTCTCTTATCAAGATCAATTCGACAGGTTAAGCGAACTTTTGCTCGGTTTGCTGAATACACCTGTTCAAACCGTGCAGCACATCGGAGGAACTGCACATTTCAACTATCCGACTGAACCTATTTTAGATATTTTGGTCGGTGTGAACAACCTGCATGATATTACTGCATTAGATGAAAAGCGTTTAAATTATGCCGGCTTTTATCGCGTGCATCACAGCTACAAGAAAAAAGCCATGATGGTAAAGTTCAATGATATGACTGAATTAAAACAAACTGTACGCCTGCACATCTTGCAGATTGAATCAAAACAATATCGCCATTATAAAGAAATGGATGCTGCACTGAGCCAAGACACTGAACTCAGTGCGCAGTTTTCAAAGGAAAAACAAGCATTGCATACACAAGCCTCAACCATTCGCGAATATGAAGAAGCTAAAGATGCATTGTTTGAAAAATTGTCACGTCAATTTCATTTAAATTAAGGTTATAGCATTTCACAAACTAAAGGTTTCATTGCTATAATAAGAAGATGAAAACAATTGAAAGGGAGTTCTATCGTTGCACAAAGATGACATTCTTACAGAATTAGCTAAAATTCTGCCAGAAGAAAAAATTAAAGTTGATGAACCATTAAAACGCTATACTTATACGCAAACAGGAGGAAAGGCTGATTTCTATCTCAGTCCGACTAATTTCAAAGAAGTCCAAGCCATCAATCATCTTGCTAGAATCAACAACATCCCTGTCACATACTTAGGCAACGGCTCTAACATTATTATCCGCGAAGGCGGTATCCGCGGAATTGTATTGAGCTTATTATCCATGGATTATATTAAAGTTGAAGATAATGTCATAATCGCAGGCAGCGGTGCAGCGATTATTGATGTCTCCCGTACCGCTCGCGACAAATCTTTAACTGGATTAGAATTTGCATGCGGCATCCCAGGTTCTATCGGCGGTGCTGTATTCATGAATGCAGGTGCTTATGGCGGAGAAGTCCGTGATTGTATCGATTACGCTGTATGCGTCAATGAACGCGGCGACTTAGTCCAATTGACACGTGATGAATTAGAACTTGGCTACCGCAGCAGTATTGTGCAAAAGCAGCACTTAGTAGTCTTAGAAGCTGCCTTTAACTTAGCACCAGGCAATCAAGAGGATATTCAAGCTGTCATGGACGACTTGACTGAACGCCGTGAATCAAAACAACCGCTTGAACATCCATCATGCGGCAGTGTCTTCCAAAGACCTCCAGGCCACTTTGCGGGTAAACTGATTCAAGATTCAGACTTGCAAGGCCATCGTATCGGCGGTGTCGAAGTTTCTACCAAACACGCAGGTTTCATGGTCAATGTCGATAACGGCACAGCAACGGACTACGAAGACTTGATCCACCATGTTCAGCAAGTGGTTAAAGAAAAGTTCGATGTTGAATTGCATCCGGAAGTACGTATCATCGGCGACCATCCAGAAGACCAGCAATAAGGCAGGCAATTGATATGTCGCATTCACAACAATTACACGGTATTGGTTTAGACAGCGAAACAAGATGTATACACTATCACACACCTTTAGACGTAGTCGCTATTAAATTCAAATGCTGCGGCAAGTACTATGCTTGTATTCATTGCCATAACGAATCAGAAGACCACGCACCTATTCCATGGTCCAAAGAAGAATATGATACACATGCGATTTTGTGCGGTGTATGCGGACATGAACTTACCATTGCAGAATATACTAAAACCAATCATTGTCCTCATTGCAACGCACCATTTAATCCGCGTTGCGAAGCACACTATCCGCATTACTTTGAAATATAAAATCAAAACGGGCGAGTTACGATAACTTATCATCGTGACTCACCCGTTTTTTTATCGTCTTCCCCCATGTTTAACGATAATTATTTAACTATGTCTTTTAATTCATCGATTTGTTTCATTGTTGTAGTTGTAGAACCTGATGCGAAGTACCAAAGTTTAGGATCTACTTCGTATACTTGGTCATCTTTGATAGCTTTAACGTTTTTAATTACGTCATTGCTTAATACTTGTTTCGCAGTAGATTTACCGCCGATAGCTTGACCGCGGTCCATCGCAATAATTACACCTGGATTTTTTTCGTTAACATATTCGTTTGTTACGTTTTGACCGTGTGCACTTGCTTTAATTTTTTCATCTGCTGGTTTGAAACCTAATGTATTGTAAACTAAACTTCCGAATCGTTCTTTAGGACCGAATGTTGATAATTCGCCTTCGTTCACTAATAAGTACATCACTGATTTGTCGAAGTCTTTCGTTTTAGCTTTCATGTCCGCAACTTTTTTATCTAATTTTTTGTTCAATTCTTTTGCTTTATCTTCTTTGTCGTAGATTTTGCCTAAGTTTTCAGCGTTTTTCTTAACTGAATTCATGTAGTCTTTATCATCTGCACCGACATAAACTACTTTTGCTTTAGGTGCTGCTTTTTTGAATTCATCTAAATTCTTTTGGTTCGCTGTACGGTTTGAAATGAAGATTACTTCTGGTTTTGCTTGTGCAACTTTATCAAAGTTGACTTCTTTCAATGAACCTGTGTTTAAGTATTTTTCATCTTTAAATTCTTTTAAGAAATCTGGTAAAGTGCTGTTGTCTTCACCTTTAGGTGTTGCTTTTACTTTGTCTGCTACACCTAATGCTTTTAATGTATCTAATGCACCGTAATCTAAAACAACTGCGTTTTTAGGATTAACAGGTACTTCTACAGTGTCTTTCACTTGTTTAGCATCGCTGCCTTTTGGATCTTTACCGTTTAATTTATAACTATTTTCAATTTTTACTGTCTTTTTATCTGAAGTTCCTTTTTCTGAACTTTCTTTTTGATCACTGCCGTTACCGCAAGCAGCTAATAAAAACATAACACTAACTAAAATAAATAAGCCTAATTTCTTCATCTGTTTTTCTCCTTTTGGAATATTTTAGACCCCCGTCTCATAATGCCGTAAAAAAATCGGCATCACCCCTTTCAATGCATCAATATTAATCGTAGTAAAGACAGATTCTCTGACCTCGGATGCATTCAATTTGAACATCCATATCGTATAAATATCTTAAAGTGCTTGGTTGAATCACTTCGTCTCTGACATCTGCTTTGACAATACGGCCGTCTTTCATTGCGACCACATCATCGGAATAACTAGAAGCGAAGTTGATATCATGCAAGACAATTACAATTGTTTTGCCGTAATCTCTGGTCAATGTTCTCAGTGTCTTCATAATGTCTACTGAGTATTTCATATCTAGGTTGTTCAGCGGTTCATCCAGCAAAATACATTCTGTATCTTGTGCAATTGTCATCGCAATGTAAGCACGCTGACGTTGTCCGCCAGAAAGTGTTTTAAGGTTACGGTCTTTGATTTCTTGCAACTGCAATAAATCTAAGGCTTGATTGATTTTTTCTTTATCTTCAGGCGTTAAACGTCCTTTAGAATATGGGAAACGGCCGAATGCGACAAGCTGTTCGACAGTAATATTCAATTCCGTGTGATTGGTTTGTTTCAGTACCGATAACTTTCTTGCGATTTCATTGCTTGTAAAGGTTTCTAATTGTTCATTTTCAAGCTGAATGTTACCAGTGTCCACATCGATTAATCGGCTGATTGCTGACAATAAAGTACTCTTGCCAGCCCCGTTCGGACCGATTAATGATGTCAGACGGCCTTTACGAATTTCTACATTAATATCGCTGAGAATCGTTTTATCATGAATAGACTTGTTCAAATCTTGGACTTGTATCATCGCACGTTCCTCCTTTTAATGAGTAAGTAAACAAAATAACTGCCGCCGATCAGGTTGATTAATATACTGACCTCTGTTGTAGCTTCAAAGAGATGTTCTACAACCCATTCAGCTGTAAATAAACTGATCCAGCTTAAAAAGATAGTCGCCGGCAAGAGATATTTATGTTCAAACGTTTTCATAATTTCATGAGCAATATTCACAGTTAACAGACCTAAGAATGTAATAGGTCCTACCAGTGCTGTCGCAATAGCCGTCAGCAAAGCGACCATAATCATTAAAAGTCTTGTTACACGTGTATAATTCACACCTAAGTTCATTGCTTGTGCTTTTCCAAGCAACAATACATCTAAATAAGGCAATATCTTGATCGTAATCGCAATTAAAATAATCAACACAATGCCGCCGATCAGCACTAACTTTTCATTTGAAGCGTTGAAGTTTGCGAACATTGAACTTTGAACTGCCAAGAAATCTTCTGGATTGAGCACCAATTCGATAAACCCTGTAATACTTCTGAAGAAGGTACCTAAAATTACCCCTATCAACAAAATAAAGTAAACAGAGAAGTTGCCGTATTTAAAGACCCCTTGGAATAAAATCAGTGCGAATATAATCATTGCGACAAGTGTTAATGCAAAGTTTAAATACAAGTTTGTGACTGCCATAGATTGAATGCCGAATATAAAAACTAAGACGACTTTCACAAACATATAGACCGCATCTAACCCCATCATCGAAGGTGTCAATAACCGGTTGACGGTAATTGCTTGGAAGATAATTACCGATGTACCGATTGCGGCACCGACTAAGACCATTAAAATCAGTTTTCTGATACGACTTTGAATCTGATAAGCAAAGATATCAAAATCGATACCTAAAACAAGGTATAAAGCGCCTGTAATCACAACTACCGAAAATAAAATGAATAATTTAAGCTTCGTTTGTTTAAGACTCATAGTTGCGGCTCCCTTTAAATAACATGATCAAGAAAATACATGTACCAAAGACACCAATCGTCAATCCGATATTGATTTCATAAGGATAGACAATCAAACGTCCGATAATATCTGAAATCAAAACGAATATTGCGCCTAATACAGCAGTGTGCGGTAATGCATTTTTTAAATGGTCTCCTCTGTAAATGGAAACAATATTCGGAACAATCAGACCTAAAAACGGTAATGTTCCGACTGTCACGACGACTAAAGCTGTCATCGTTGCGGTAATTGTTAAGCCGAACATCATAACTCTTTCATAATTCACACCTAAGTTATGGCTGAAATCTTTGCCCATGCCGGCTATCGTGAAATAATTAGCGAAAATATATGTAACAATAAGCAATGGAATACTGAGATACAGTACTTCATAACGGCCGCTTGTAATAATCGCAAAGTTTCCGTTCAACCAGTTGCCGATACTTTGAAGCGCATTGGTGCGCAAGGCAATAAAGGTCGTTAAACTTGAGATAATGCCGCCGATCATAATACCGAGCAGCGGGACAAAAATTACATCTTTGAAGCGGATAATCTGTATTAATTTCATAAAGAAGAAAGTGCCGCCGATACTAAGTACCATAGCGAATAATAATTTAACTAATATGTGCGCTTGAGGAAAGAAAATCAGCGCAATTAAAATACCTAACTTGGCCCATTCCATTGTTCCTGCGGTAGTTGGACTGACAAATTTATTCTGCATCATCTGTTGCATAATCAATCCTGCAAGTGCTAATGAACTGCCGGAAATCACAATGCTGACTGTTCTAGGAATACGACTTGAAACGAGGATATTTTGCTGCTCTTGTGTTAAATGAAAAATTTGAGTAATTGAAACCTGACTCACACCAACAAACAATGAAAGGACGGTTAAAATTAAAAAGAGCACGACTAAAACCGGAAAACGCATAAGTTGCTGAATCATTCTATAACCCTATCCTTCCTTTTATCTTTCTCTAATCTAACTGTAAACGATAATCGTTTTCACTTAAATCTATCGTATCAGTTTATTGATTTTAATCAATACTTTTTGTACATTTTCATAAAAATTATTATTCAAAATTAGACTAAATACTATTAAAAGTTGTATAATATCTCCGCATTTTTCTAATAACACTTATCTTAGTTGAAAATCTCTAATTTTAGGAAAACAAAAAAACACTGAACCTAAACTGTGAAAACAGTCAGATTCAGTGTTTGTCATTCAATTACTCTTCATCATCGAAAATGAAATCTTCGTCACGCAACGCTTCTACATTCAATGCTAATGTATAGCCGTCACCTTTAACTGAGAAGAAGTCATGGTTCTTCGTAGAAGTATCTAAGGCATTTTCAATAATCGGGTTGAACTCGCGTTCTTCAAAGTAAGGTTCGAAACCTAAGTTAGATAACGCTTTGTTTCCGTTGTAACGTACATAGTTTAATACGTCATCTGTTAAACCGATTTGATCATAAAGCGAATGTGTATAAGACACTTCGTTTTTGTATAATTCATCTAATAATTTATACATTTCTTGGTCCGCACGCTGCTTTTCGTTTTCTGAGAGTTCATTACGCATATGTTGTGCATCTAAGCCTGTGAATACCCCGTGAATCGATTCATCTAATAGAATTTTACGGATAATTTCACCAGATGTTGTCATGCGTCCTTGACCTGCAAGGAAAAGCGGATAATAGAATCCAGAGTAGAATAAGAATGTTTCTAAGAATACACTGGACACACGTGCCATATATTGATCATAAACAGATGCATCTTTTGTCCATAGTTTATGATAGTTGCCTACGATTTTATCAGATTTGAATTTCAAGTGCGGTTCTTCCAACACCCATTTATCTAATAAATAGTTTGTTTCGCTAGATGGTAAAAGTGTTGTAAAGATATGAGAATAACTTTTCGCGTGGATTTGCTCCATCATCCCCATAAATGAGTAAACTGCTTTTTTACGTAAATCTTTAGTGTGCATCATGACTAAAGGCATACCATCGTCAGCTTGGTGTGTATCTAATCCTGTTAAGCCGGCCAATGCCTTCTTGAAAGTATCTTGTTCTTCTGGTGTTAAAGTTTTCCAGCTCGCAATATCTTTAGATACTTTAAATTCCGTTTCTACCCACATTTGGGAGATGTTTTGTCGCCAAAACATATTCGTCATGTCTTCTTGCGTGTTCCAATTGACAGCGATCATCAAAGTGCATTTCCCCATTCTTGATTTTTAATTTAGCTCGTTTAATTTCCGTTTAATTTTCGCAGTATAACTTATGTAGAGACAACCTATTCAGGTTGTCTCACTTTCTTTCTCTATTAGATAGCGCAGCTTGTACATTCTTCTACGCTTAATAATTTGTTACGTGTATAATAAAGTGATTTTAGACCTTTATGATGTGCATAGACATATAAACGTGCTAATTCACGTGTAGAAATTTCTGAGTTGACGTAAAGGATTGTTGAGATACCTTGGTCAACGTGTTGTTGAATCGTTGCTACTAAATCAATCAAACGCATTTGATCTGTGTTGAATGCTGATTTATAGTACCACATTGTTTGCGGTGATAAGAACGGCATTGGATAGAATGTTTCAGAGTTGCCGTACGTACGACGTTCGATTTGGTCTACAATCGGCATAACTGAACTTGTCGCATTTTGAACGTATGAAATACTTTGTGTCGGTGCAATCGCTAGACGGTAAGCATGGTATAAACCATATTGTTTAACGTCTTCTGCTAATGCTTTCCAATCTTCTGCAGTCGGAATTTCCAAACCTTCAAATAATGCTTTTACTTTTTCATATTCAGGAACGATATCTTCTTTTGTATATTTATCAAAGTACTTACCGCTCGCATAATCTGATTTATCAAAGTCTTGATAAGCTTCGCCGCGTTCTTTCGCTGTTTGCATAGAACGTTCGATTGAGTAATAGTTCATCATCATGAAGAATACGTTCGCAAAGTCTTTTGCTTCTTCTGATTCATAGCCGATTTGATTTTTCGCAAGATAACCATGCAAGTTCATTACGCCTAAACCGACTGAATGCAATTCGCTGTTTGCTTTACGTACACCTGGCGCGTTTTGGATATCCGCTTCATCGCTGACAACTGTCAATGCATCCATACCTGTGTGTACAGAGTCTCTGAATTTGCCTGATTCCATTACGTTCACGATGTTAAGTGAACCTAAGTTACAAGAAATATCGCGTTTGATCTCATCTTCAACACCGTAGTCATTGATGATTGAAGTTTCTTGTAATTGGAAGATTTCAGTACATAAGTTACTCATTTTGATTTGGCCGATATTTGAATTGGCATGTACTTTGTTTGCGTTATCTTTAAACATTAAATAAGGATAACCTGATTGCAATTGTGTTTGCGCAATTGTATTCAACATTTCGCGCGCATCTTTTTTGCGTTTTAAGATGTTAGGGTTCTCAACCATTTCATCATAATATTTATCTAAATCGATATCATCTAATGTTACGCCGTATTCGTTATATACAGTGTGCGGCGCAAACATATAGAAGTCTTTGCCTTCTTTAGCAAGTTCGAAGAATTTAGCAGGTACAATTAAACCTGTTGAAATTGTTGATAAACGGATGTCTTCGTCTGCGTTTACTTTTTTAGTATCTAAGAACTCTTCAACATCATAGTGGAAGATATTAAGGTAAACCGCACCTGCACCTGGTCTTTGACCTAATTGGTCTGCATAGCTGAAGCCGCCTTCAAGTGATTTCGCAACAGGCAATACGCCTTTTGCGACACCTTTGATGCCTTTGATTGCTTCGCCGCGTGCACGAAGTTTAGATAAGTTGATCGCTACACCGCCGCCGATTTTACTTAATTGTTTTGCTGTTGAATCAATAAAGTTGATAGAGTTCAAGCTGTCATCTACTTCTAATAAGAAACATGAAACTAATTCGCCGCGGCGTGCACGTCCTGCGTTTAAGAATGTAGGTGTTGCAGGTTGGTAGCGTTGTTCAATCATTGATGAGATAAATTGTTTAGCTTGTGCTTTGTCGCCATCCGCTAAATAAAGTGCAACAATTGTAACGTGCTGCGAATAGTCTTCAAGATATTGCTTTTTATCATTTGTTTTCAAAGCATAGTCTTTGAAGAATTTGCTTGCTGACATATAGCTTGCAAATTCGAATGAAATACTGCGTGCATATTCAGTAATTTCTTCTAAATCTGCTTCGCTGTATTGTTTGAATACATCTACATAAAAGTCATTATCTACAAGATAGTGCAAACGTTCGATTTCTGTATCGAAATAAATCGTATGATCTTTGATTTCTTCTAAATAAACCGCTAAAGCTTCTTGGTCTTTTTCTAAGTTGAAGAAACCATCTTCTTTACGCTTTGTAACCTCGTTATTTAATTCAATATGATTGTACTGCTTTTCGTTCATAGTCTTCATATAATTGCCCCACCTTATCATTAAACTCTTCTACATCTTTCTTTGTACCTTGTACTTCAAACTTCATTAATAGCGGAACGAAATATTCTCGTGAAATGGTTTCGCTGGCTTTCGCAAAGTTTTGGCCCCAGTTGCGATTACCGCTTCCAACAACACCTCTGATCATATTTCCGTTATTTTTCAAAAATGTTTTAACTACATCTGGCACTTCTCCAAAACCAATTGTACTAGTGACCAATATATAAGGTTCATCAACGCGCACTTCTGCACAGTTGTCATTTGTAATTTCTAAAGTATTCTCAAATTCAGTTCTTCCTATAAATCGTCTGACGTTACCAGTAAATGAAAAATATACTACCTTCATTGAATCACCCGCTTTCTTATAAAGAACGCGCTCACTCGTCACATAGCGTCATGCACTTTCTTTCTCATAATTAAAAAACATGCCAGGCTGCCTTGCTGGTATTGCTGTATCTTAAAGGAGATGTTGTGACTGCTGCATGTTTTAATTTGATTTCGATATGTTAATGCATTGATCCTTAACACTACATGTTGTGTTGAGATGATTTTATTCACACTAGTGGGCTTTCTCTTTATTGATGGAATAAAGCTTTTGCTTGTTATACCTGTATACTGCATATCCTCTTGCAATCACAGGGTTGTATGCCTTTTCTTAAATGAGCAGGAATATCAGGTTAAACCCCTAACCTGTATTCTGTTCTTTCAAGTTATGTGTGAAATTGCCAAAAAGAAGTGAAATATTATTTTCATTATTTTGGGTTCAACCACAATATATAGTGTTGGGTTTCGTTCTTCAATACTATATTATGTGATTCATTATACCGAACACACATTATAATTTCAAAGAGAATAGCCCCTCTAAAATTTATTTAAATTTGTCAAAATTGATAGAAGTAGCGTCACCGCTATGCTTAGACTTCTTATTTTTTCTTAAAAATCCTTTCAAAATAAATAATTGTAATTTTGCCCTTGATTTTTAGAAAATTTGTGTACACCTTGTCATCATAAGATTTCTCTCAATCCCACCATGAAAGGCTTAACGCAATACTTTAATAAAAATCAACTAATTCATATATTCAGTCGGTTATGCATAACTCAATCTATAACAGGAACATATGTTCGATTAAAGTATAACGATTCTTGATGTCTTTTGCAAGTGCATATAGGCACTTATTTTGATATATGCTAAGATGATATACGTTAAGTTTTGAGGAAAGTAGAGGAGAAAGTATGGATTCTAAATTAAAAGGTATTATTGCCATACTCGTTTCAGCGATCGGCTTTAGTTTCATGTCGCTGTTTTTCAGACTTGCAGGCGACTTGCCTGTCTTCCAAAAGTCTTTAGCAAGAAACTTGGTTGCCATGCTGATTCCGTTGTATTTCTTATATAAATATAAACAACCTATGTTTGGCAAATTAAGCAGTCAGCCCCTATTGATTTCACGTTCTACACTCGGTTTAATCGGTGTGCTGCTCAACATCTACGCGATTGACCATATGCTTTTAAGCGACGCAGATACATTGATGAAGTTGAATCCGTTTTGGACGATTCTGCTCAGTTTGATTTTCTTGCATGAGAAAGTCCGCAAATATCAAATTACCGCAATGCTGGTTGCGATTGTCGGCATGTTGTTTGTCGTACAGCCGCAATTCTCATCTGAAATGATTCCAGCTGTTGCCGGATTATTCTCAGGTATCTTTGCTGCTTCAGCTTATACGTGTGTACGCGCATTAAGCACAAGAGAAGCACCGTATACTATTGTCTTTTACTTTTCATTCTTCTCAATTGTAGCTTTAATTCCATTTGTCCTATTTACTTATCAACCCATGTCAGGCCTTCAAATTATCTACTTGGTCGGCGCAGGTTTATCAGCAGCTGTCGGACAAATCGGTATCACCCTAGCCTATAGTTTCGCACCAGCAAAAGACATTTCAATCTTTACGTATGCTTCTATCATCTTCACAGCATTGATGGGCATCGTGATTTTCGGAGAATCGCCGGACTTATATGCTACACTAGGCTATGTAATCATTATCAGTGCAAGCTACTATATGTTTGAAAAAGCACGCAGACAAAGTAAAAATCACCCGAAACCGCAACATAAAGGAGGAAAATAATCGTGTCACAACAAGGACGTAAAAAAGAAGATTTGCAAGACATTACATTGCTCGGCAATCAAAATAACCAATACGATTTCGACTACCGACCTGATGTCTTAGAAACATTCGATAACAAGCATCAAGGCCGCGACTATTTCGTTAAATTCAATTGTCCTGAATTCACTTCGCTTTGCCCTATTACGGGACAACCGGATTTTGCGACAATTTATATTTCATATATTCCAAATATCAAAATGGTAGAGTCTAAGTCACTCAAACTTTATTTATTCAGCTTCAGAAATCATGGTGACTTCCATGAAGATTGTATGAATATCATTATGAATGACTTGATTGATTTGATGGATCCGCATTATATCGAAGTTTGGGGCAAATTTACGCCGCGCGGCGGTATTTCTATCGATCCTTATACGAATTACGGCCGTCCTGATACTAAATATGAGGAAATGGCAGAGTATCGTATGATGAATCATGACTTGTACCCTGAGAAAATTGATAACAGATAATTTCATACGTGATTTAATAGCAGCAACCTGATTAATTTCAGGTTGTTTTTTATTTTTATGGAAGCGGATTCGTTCTTTTTTGTTCAAATAATTTAGTAATTTTACGATTTATTTTTCAGAATTTTCTTGTATCTGCACATTGAATAGATTAAACTTATTTTTAAGTCACACCGAGGGGGAAGATTATGAATAAGAAACAATACACACGCGAAGAAGTCATAGAAAGTACACCACGAACAGGTTTCTTTGGGCATCCTAAAGGACTAAGCACTTTGTTCTTTACTGAGTTTTGGGAGAGATTCAGTTACTATGGTATGAAAGCCATTTTAGTGTACTATCTGTACTACTCTGTAGCTAAAGGCGGATTCGGATTAGATGAATCTGTAGCCATGCAGATTGTGGCATTATATGGGACATTAATCTATATGTCTGGGGTTATCGGAGGCTGGATTGCTGACCGTATTACCGGAACACAGCACGCAGTATTCTTCGGCGGAATACTCATTATGTTCGGTCATATTATTTTAAGTTTGCCGGGCAGTTTAACCGCCGTTATGATTGCGTTGCTGCTGCTGATTATCGGGACAGGTTTATTAAAACCGAATATTTCTACAACAGTCGGAGAGCTTTATAACAAAAACGACAACCGTGTCGACGCTGCATTTACCATTTTCTACATGGGTATCAACTTAGGTGCATTGATTTCACCATTATTAACAGGTTTCTTGCAAACACGTGTTGGTTTCCACGCAGGATTTGCGACAGCGGCTATCGGGATGTTCTTCGGTTTAGTCGTTTATTGGACAAAACGCAAAAAGTACTTAAACTTAGCAGGATTATCTGTACATAATCCGCTGACAAAAGCAGATACGAAGAAATTCTCTATTATTGCAGGTGCAATCATCGCTGCATTTGCGATTTACTTGATCATCTTAAAATCATTTAACGCATTATCAATCGAAAACTTCAGTTTACTCGTTACATTCATCGGGATTGCATTACCGATTTACATCGTTGTTTACATGCTTGTAAGCAAGAAAGTAACACCAGAAGAAAAGTCGCGTGTCGGCAGTTATGTACCTTTGTACATTACTTCTGTAGCATTCTGGATGATTCAAGAACAAGGTTCAACAATCTTAGCCAACTTTGCGGATAAGAAAACTGAACTGAGTTTAGCTAAATTAACAGGCGGTGCATTGAATTTTGATATTCCGGCAGCCTGGTTCCAATCATTAAACCCGATCTTTATCGTTGCACTCGCACCTTTATTTGCGACATTATGGGTGAAATTAGGCAAACATAATCCGCCTACAGTTATTAAGTTTGCTTTAGGTGCAATTATCGGCGGTATCTCATATTTAATCATGGTCGTACCATTAGCCGGCGGTTTAGGCCAAGGTGAATTGATTCACCCGATCTGGTTAGTACTCAGCTTCTTGCTTATCACAATCGGAGAGTTATGTATTTCACCAGTCGGCTTAGCAACAACAACAAAACTTGCACCTTATGCTTTCACAGCACAAATGATGAGTTTATGGATGCTGAGCAACGCAACAGCGCAAGGTTTAAACGCACAGCTTGTTGTCGTATATGCGAAGATGGACTCAGGTCAATACTTCTTATATTCAGGATTATTAACTTTAGTTATCGGCGTATTGCTTATCGCAATTTCTCCATTTGTACGTCGTGCAATGAAAGGGATTCACTAATCCTATTATCAAGTCTGAAATCTTATTTAGGTTTCAGGCTTTTTTCTTTGTGTCGTTCACTTTTTAGACATATTGGGAAGCGGTTATCCTTATGTTCTTTGAATTGTTCTGCGCCCTCGTATTATGCGTGTGATTAAATTATGCTTGATGAACACAACTTTAAATCATATATTTATCTGAATTTTGATAATATTTTTATTTTTAGAAAATTATTGAAACTCCCTATTGTAAATAGTAAAATCTAATATAATCAACCCGTTATAGGAAAGAAAGGTCGGGGTTAGTTTGCAGAATAATTTGCATAATCAACATGTTCAAGAAATTCCACAGAAAGGTTTCTTCGGACATCCAAAAGGATTAGGAGTCCTATTCTTCGTAGAGTTTTGGGAGAGATTCAGTTATTACGGAATGCGTGCACTCTTAATCTTCTATATGTTCTTCGCCGTAAGTGATGGCGGATTAGGTATGGACAAAACAACAGCACAATCTGTCATGTCAGTGTATGGTTCACTGATCTTCATGACAAGTGTACTTGGCGGATGGGTCGCTGACAGAATTACAGGGACACGCGGCGCAACGATGTACGGTGCCATATTAATTATTATCGGTCACGTCTTTTTAAGTCTGCCGTTGGCTCAAACAGGATTATTCATTTCAATGTTCTTTATCATTGTGGGTTCAGGACTTATGAAACCGAATATCTCTAACATCGTAGGTCGTTTATATCCTGAAAATGATAAACGTATCGATTCAGGGTTTGTTATTTTCTACATGTCAGTAAATATGGGTGCCCTTGCTGCACCGCTTGTATTGAATGCTTTCTCTAAAGGACATATGTTCCATCAAGGCTTCTTAATCGCCGCAATCGGTATGTCTCTTGCGCTTGTGATTTATTTACTCTTCAACAAACGCAATTTAGGAGATGTTGGTTCTAAACCAACCAATCCATTAAACAGCAGCGAAAAGAAAAAGTATGCGAAAATCGCAGGTATTGCTGTGTTAGTGATTGCACTTGTATTAGTCATTACCGGCTTAACAGGTACATTATCATTCAACTTAGTCAGCACAACTGTATTGGTTTTAGGTATCGCATTGCCGATTGCATACTTTACAATCATGATTAGAAGCAAGGAAGTTACAGATGATGAACGCTCACGCGTGATTTCATTCATTCCGCTCTTCATTATCGGTGTTATCTTCTGGTCTATCCAAGAACAAGGTTCAAACGTCTTGAACTTATACGCTTTAAGCGGTACTGATATGAAATTGAACTTATTCGGTTGGAAAACAGATTTCGGTAAAACATATTTCCAATCTATTAACCCGCTCTTCATCGTATTGTTAGCACCTGTGCTTTCATATGTTTGGAAGAAATTGGGTGATCGTCAACCAAGCTTGGCGACTAAATTCGTTTGGGGTGCATGGTTAGCAGGTGTTTCTTACATACTGGTAGCAGTCGTTATGATGACTTCAGGCGGCAACAGTGTATCCGTGAACTGGGTTATTTTATCTTACATCCTTTGCGTTATCGGTGAATTATGTTTATCACCTACAGGCAACAGTGCCGCAGTTAAATTGGCACCTAAAGCCTTCAACTCGCAAATGATGAGTTTATGGTTATTAGCAAATGCGACAGCACAAGCCATCAACGGAACGCTCGTTAAATTAATCGAGCCGTTAGGCTATCAAAATTATTTCTTATTCCTAGGAAGTTTAGCAGTAATTATCGGGTTGGTTACATTAGCATTTGTGCCTAAGATTGTTAAAGGTATGCGCGGTATACGCTAAAATAACGCTTTATTACCCAAAACAGAGGGACAAGAACTCAACAAGTTCTTGCCCCTCTTTTCTTATTTGAATCATATTTTTATTGGTTTCAGGTCTCAGCCTTACACTTATTTATTTCCCAAGAAATATGCTTCGACTTCTTTCCAGTTATTCACACGATCGAAGTCTTCGTTATGAATATTGTGCTGAGCTGTATACATCACTGGTTTTCCTGTAAAACGTGCCAGTTGTCTTGGGTTATCATCAATTAAATAATCTGCTTTAACAATATTCTTTCTGCCGCAAAAGACGAATTGCTGCGGATCTAAAAATGGAAAATGTACTCTTAACCATTCATATTTATCATGGAACGAAGTCGGTACATCCATTGCTGCTGTCGCAATGTAGATATCATAATGCTCTGCTAGTTTCTTAACCACTTCTTGTGAATCTTTAATCACTTCTAAGTTTTTGAAGAAGCCCGGTTGTTTCAAAACTTCATCAAGCACACCTTCGTGTTCCGGCATAAAGTGGCGTAATTTATTTCCATCTAATAATGCCTCTTTGATTCCTAAATCTGTACGTTTATTCACTTCCTCAATCAAAGCTTTGATTGTATCCGCTAATACTTCATCCATATCAATCGCTATTGATTCTCTCTTCATACTTATAGCAACTTCCTTTCCTTATCTTCTCTTCGAGTATAGCATATTTATTTTATTTAGTTGTGAAGCAAGGTTGCCGATTATGTAAATACAAAACAAGCAGAGACTGTTCATCGCTCTGCTTGTCCATATTCAGCTTATTTTTCAAAATCAAAATTTTTCAAGACTTCGATCATGGCATCATTTTGTTCTGGGAAGCCGATAGTTACACGTACACCGTTCGGGAATGGGCGTGTAATACAGCCTGCACTCAAGAATGCTTCATATAAATCTTTAGGTCGGTTGGTATTAATGAATACAAAGTTGGTTTGACTCTCAAAGAAATGCTTGCTTTCTGGAATTTCATAGAATTTCTTACGTTCAGCAGCATTTTTTTGCTGGATTTCTTTTAAGTACGCTTGATCTTCAAAAGCCGCAACTGCCGCATATTCTGATAAACGACCTACGTTAAACGGTGGACGGATAATATTATACGTTTTAATCGCTTCTTCTGTTGCGATGATATAACCGATTCTAAGACCAGCTAAGCCGTAAGCTTTAGAGAATGTACGCATTAAGAATGCATTCGGGAAGCGTTCTTGCAATTTCAATGTATCCGGGAAGTCTTTTGCTGTCACAAATTCAAAGTATGCTTCATCGACTAAAACAGGTACGTTGCTTGGTACTTGTTCAAGAAATGCTTCTAATTCCGCATGTGTCACGTAATTGCCTGTCGGGTTATTCGGGTTGCAGATCCATACTAACGCTGTATCTTCATCTACTTCTGCTAAAATACCATCTAAATCAAATTGTCCATTGTCTTTAAGCGGTACTTGCACAACTTCTGCCGCTTCTACAATCGCATTATGATAGTATTGCCCGAATGTGCCTTGGCTTGTAACAATTTTATCTCCAGGTGTTAACACAGCACGTGAAATCATGAGGATGACTTCATCTAAGCCGGCACCGAATAAAATACGATTTTCATTGATACCTAAAGCTTTGGCGATATCTTTACGTAATGTCGGTGCACCTGTTTCCGGGTAATACAACACTTCATCGACATGCGAGCGAATTGCTTCTTTTGCTTTTGGAGAAGGTCCGTATAAGTTTTCATTAGATGCAAGTTTATGTAATTCGATATCTAACCCGAATTCTTCTTTTAAAGCTCTTGGCGAGAGACCTGGCTGATATGCTGAGAGTTGATTGATTTGTTCTTTCATAAATATCTGTCCCCTTTTAACTGGTTTGTTTAAAAATTTGAAATTTACAGACAATTATATACCTAATAGAGGCGAGTTGGCAATAGTTGTTCATGCGTTCATGAAATTGTACGGTTTAAAATAGAAAAAGTCCGAGCACAAAGGCTCAGACTTAAACTTTAATTATTATTTTTCAATCAAATGTTCTTTTTCTAAATATTCTTTAGCGACTTGATACGGATCTTCGTTTTTCACTGTTACTTTATAGTTCATTTCCTGCATTTCTTCATCTGAAATTTTGCCTGCTAATTTATTCAGCGGCTTTTTAATTTCAGGATGATCTTTGAGGTAGGATTCTTTAAAGATTGGTGCGCCTTGATAAGGCGGGAAGACATGTTTATCATCTTCTAATACCACCATATCGTATTGTCTCAATTCCGCATCTGTTGAATAAGCATCGATTAAGTTGATGTCGCCTTTTTTAACTGCTTGATAGCGTAATTTAGGTTCCATTGTACGGATATTATCAAACTTCAGACCATATGCCTTAGAGACCGCTTTAAAGCCGTCAGGACGGTCATTAAATTCTAATGTAAAGCCTGGTTTGATTTGATTTTGCACTTTTTCTAAATCACCTATCGTTTTCAGACCATGCTTTTTCGCAAAGTCGCGTTTGACTGCCAATGCATACGTATTATTGTATTTCATCGGTTTCAACATCGTGATGCCTTCTTTTTTCTCTAAGCTTTGTTTCGCTTGCTGGTATACTTTGGCTTCTTCTTTAGATTTCAACGGCTCTTTCGTTAATTCGCCTAACACTGTACCTGTGAATTCTAAATAACCGTCAATATCATCTGATTTCAGTGCGTTGTATAAGAACGATGTTTTACCCATACCGTCTTTTACTTCAACTGTATTATCTGTTTCATCTTCAATTAAAATCTTATACATATTCGTAATGATAGAAGGTTCTGAACCTAATTTGCCGGCAATTGTTACTTTGTCGCCTTTTGCGCCTAACATCGGCACTACTAATACTAAGACGATAACAATTAAAATGGCACCTAAAGTAATTAACAATTTCTTATATGACAGCTTCTGCATATAACGCAATGCTAAATCAAAGATAATCGCTAAAATAGCAGCTGGAATAGCGCCTAATAAAATCAGAGAGCTGTTATTACGGTCGATACCTAATAAGATTAAATCACCTAAACCGCCTGCCCCGATTAACGCAGCAAGTGTTGCAGTACCGATAATTAATACCATTGCAGTACGTATACCTGCCATAATAATCGGCATAGCAATCGGTAACTCTACTTTTGTTAAGCGGCGTCCAGGTTTCATCCCAATCCCTTTTGCGGCTTCTACTAATGAGGGATCTACTTCCTTGATTCCAGTGTATGTATTACGCAGGATTGGAAGTAATGCATACACAACTAATGCAATGATAGCAGGAACTGTACCAATTCCGAATAACGGAATCATTAGACCTAATAATGCCAGTGACGGTATCGTCTGCATCACCGCAGCAATATTAATAATCACTTCAGAGAAGTGCTTGGTCTTTGTCAGCAAGATACCTAAAGGTACCCCGATTAAACAAGCAATCAGCAAAGCGATAAATGAAATCTGAATATGCTCTAAAATAGTACTCAGCAATTCACCTTTACGTTCAGAGAGGGTTTGGAAGAATGTACTCATGATACGTCACCTCTCTTATTTTGTGCTAAGAACTTAAAGACATCTTCTCGTGTTAATAGATGCAGCTGTCCTTGCTGCTCAACTGCAACACCATCCGCATGTGCTAAATCCTCATATACTTTATTGAGCGGTGCATCTGCAGATACGACAGGCAATTCCTGTGCAGTATCAATCGCTTTCAGTTTTGTTGCGCGTAAAATCGTTTCAAGTGTCAGTCTTGGTGCGTTGGCTTGATCATATTGGCTGATGAAGTGTCGGACAAACTCATTTTTCGGATGATCTAAGAAACCATCCGGTGTATCGATTTGTTCTACACGCCCCTCATTTAACAAGCAGATACGATCTGCTAATTTCATAGCTTCGTTAATATCATGTGTCACAAACACAATTGTTTTCTTGATTTTTGACTGCAATTCAATCAAATCTTCTTGCAATTTTGTGCGGCTGATCGGATCTAATGCACTGAAAGGTTCATCCATTAATATCATTGGAGGATCTGCAGCCAGTGCACGTACAACACCGACACGTTGACGTTGGCCGCCTGATAACTCATCAGGTTTGCGATCGCAATATGTATCAGGATCTAAATTAACCATTTCTAATAATTCATCAATGCGCTGGTCGATTCTAGTTTTGTCCCAGCCTTTCATTTGAGGCACTTGTGCAATATTTTCTTTCACCGTCATATGCGGAAACAGCGCAATTTGCTGAAGCACATAGCCGATATCCCATCGCATTTCATAAACTGGAAAGTCACTGATCGGCTTATCCTTAAAATAAATGTATCCTTTCGTGAGCGGAATCAACCGGTTAATCATTTTCAAAGTTGTTGTCTTACCGCTTCCTGATGGTCCGATTAACACGAAGAATTCGCCTTCTTCAACATTAAAGCTGACATTATCGACTACTGTCTTATTGCCGTATTGCTTCGAAACGTTCTTAAATTCTATCATGCTTTATTCACCTGCATTCTATTCATTTTAAAAAAACAGCAAGCTTACACATTAATCATTGTGATACTTGCTGTTATTTTTTATTTCCTCTATACCTGTGCTTTATAGTTATGAATGGTTTCAATAAATTGAGGACAGTAATGTTTTAATTTATAACTGCCGACACCATCTATCGCAATCATTTCTTGTTTGGATTCTGGCTTGCGCTTCGCAAACTCTTCCAAAGTGAAGTCTGTAAAAATACTGATTGGTGCCACATTCAGCTTCTCGCTTAATTGTTGACGTACTTGAACAAGTGCATCGTATAAAGCGCGATCGACGCCTTCAATCGTATTAATATTTACTTTTTCTCGTGATTTTTTCTTAAATGGTACAGTATAAATTTTTAATCCTTCATTTAATACTTTCTTAACCTTTTTATCACAAGTTAAAACTTCATCATTTTCATTTAAGAAACCTTTAAAGCGTAATTCATCAATCAAATGACTGCATTCTGATGTAGTATATTCTTTCATAATACCGAACGTTGAAAGTTTGTCATACTGGTTGTACTTCACATAGTCTGACGTTTCCCCTCTTAACACTTGAATGATTACGCCGTACGTTTCTTGCTGCTTCATGCGTACAATACAACTGATGATTTTCTTCGCTTCATTCGTCATATCGTATGTTTTGTTTTCATTTCTGCAGTTGCTGCAGCGTCCGCATTCTTCAAGCTTCTCATTCGGTTCAAAGTAATGGACTAAAGTAGCTTCCAGACATTTCTTTGTCTTGGTATATTGAATCATTTTATTCAGCTTTTCACCCATTTTCTCTTTATAATCATCATCCCCTTTAGAAGATGAAATAAAGAATTGATGCAAGCTGATATCACGATCGCTGTACAATAGAATACATTCACTTGTTAAGCCGTCACGTCCGGCACGCCCAGCTTCTTGATAATAAGATTCTAAATCACCCGGCATATTGTAATGGATGACATATCTGACATTCGATTTATCGATTCCCATACCGAATGCGTTGGTCGCAATGACTACTTTCGTACGGTCGAAGACAAAGTCGTTTTGTGCTTCTTCACGCTCTTTATTCGTTAAACCTGCATGATAAATCGTACTGTTGATTTTCTGATCTTCAAACACTTGCTGCAGCTCTTCGACTTGTTTGCGCGTCGAACAATAAATAATGCCTGCTTGGTGGTCATGTTCTTTCACATACTCTAAGACGAACTTCTGTCTTTGATACGTTGAATTTACTTTGAAGACCAGGTTCGGACGTTTAACACTTGTTTTTACACGATTGTAAAAAGCAATGTGCAAACGTTCCATAATGTCTTTTTGAACTTCAACAGTTGCTGTAGCTGTCAATGCCGCAATCGCAAAGTCTTGAGGCAGACTCATAACTTTATCAATCACTTGCTGATAACTCGGTCTGAAATCGTGCCCCCATTTAGAAATACAGTGTGCTTCATCAAAAGCGATTAAATGAATATCTAATCCGAACATCAGCTTCATAAATTGACCATTGTCAAAACGCTCTGGCGCGACATACAAGAACTGAATATCGCCGCGTTTTAATTCTGCTTCAATTGCTCGCTGCTCCTTTTGAGACAAGCTGCTGTTCAGATAAGCAGCGCGAATACCCATTGCTTTCAACTGATCCACTTGGTCTTTCATCAATGAAATCAATGGACTGATGACTACCGTGACGCCACCCATAATGAGTCCCGGTACTTGATAACATAATGATTTACCGCCGCCTGTAGGTAAAACCCCCAGGACATTTTGTTTGTCTAAAATTTTAGATATAATTTCCTTCTGCCCTGGACGGAAATCTTTATATCCAAAATAATGCGATAATGTCGTTTCCATAATCTTGACCCCTTATTGTTCTTTTAATTCTTCAAGCTCGCTCCATCGTGTGATGTCAGCTTCATACTGTGTCTCTAGCGCTTCTTTCTCTGTGTTTAATTCTTGAATTTTACCGTAGTCGTCGCTTGCGTCTATCATCTCTTGTTCTATTTTCTCTAGACGCGTTTCTGTTTGTTCAATACGCTCCATAACAGTTTCGTATTCACGTTTTTCTTTATAAGACAACCCTTTTCTTTGTCTTTCTTTCGGTGCTTTCGGCTGTGTTTTCACAGTTTCCTTTTGTTTTTCTTGTTCTTGTTTATAATTTTCATAATCCTCAAAGCTTCCGATAACACGTTCGATTTTACCATCATGTACATACCAATATTCTTGTGCCACTTTATTTAAGAAGTAGCGATCATGGCTGACAGTGATGACTGTACCGCCGAACGTCGCAATATAGTCTTCAAGGATTGTTAATGTTTCAGTATCCAAGTCATTGGTCGGCTCATCAAGCAGCAGCACATTCGGTTGATGCACCAACAATCTCAGCAAATACAAACGCTTTTGTTCTCCGCCGGATAATTTATAGACTTTCTTGCCGTGTGTTGCGCTTGGGAATAAGAAACGTTCTAACAACTGTGTGACTGAAACAGTTGTGCCGTCTTTTTCTTTTGCGACTTCGCTTTCTTCACGCAAGAAATCAATGACACGTATATCTCTGTCTAAACGCTCATCAGTTTGTTTGAAATAAGCTGTTTTTACAGTTAATCCGATTTTCAAATCACCGTCAAAATCTGTATCTTCCCCAGCTAATATATTCAATAACGTCGTTTTACCTGCACCATTCGGTCCTACAATACCGATTTGCTGGCCGTTTTGAATAATTTGCGTCACATGCTCAAATAACGTCTTATCTCCGATACGTTTTGATACATCATCTAATTCAAAGACTTGCTTGCCTAATCTTGAATGCGCTAAATTCAATTGTCCGCTTTCTCTTGTTGTTTGATTCTTCACTTGTGCTTCTAAGTCGCCGAAACGATTAATACGTGCTTGCTGCTTAGTCGTTCTGGCTTTAGCACCCGCACGCATCCATGCAAGTTCTTGTTTATACAATTGACGTGCTTTTTGATTTTGCTGCTGTTCGATTTGTTCATTTTCTGCACGCATCGCAATATAGTCTTCATAATTGCCGGGATAGGTAGTTAATTTGCCTCTATCCAGTTCCACAATGCGTGTCGATACTTCATTTAAGAAATAACGATCGTGCGTCACAAACAAGACAGTGTGCGGATATTGCTTCACATAATTAATCAGCCATTTAATCGAATCAAAATCTAAATGGTTGGTCGGTTCGTCTAAAAGCAATAAATCCGGTTGTTCAATTAAAGTTTTTGCTAAAACCACACGCTTTTGCTGACCGCCAGATAACGCACTTACTGGTTTAGATGTATCATGAATGCCGAGTTTAGATAGAATCGTTTTCACTTCAGCACTGTAATCCCATGCCTCAGCTTGATCCATTGCTTCTTGTGCGTTCATCATTTGCTGGAAGTCTTTATCGCTTTGTGTTTCGCTGTAGCGCTGTACAGCTGTTTCGTAATTTTTAATGAGCTTTACAGCATCTGTATCTGCACTTAATACTTCTTCAAGCACTGTATGGTCTTGATTCAAGTCTTGTTTTTGCGAAGAATAGCGTATGCGATAAGCATTCGGACAATTGACTTCTGCTTCAAAGTCATCATCTAGTCCTGCAATCACTTTTAACAATGTACTCTTCCCTGTCCCATTAATACCTACGAGTCCAATACGTTCATGCTCTGAGACAGATAAGTGCAAGTCATCAAAAATAATCTTATCTGCGTATGATTTATGTAAATGTTCAATTTTATATGCTTCCATGTCATGCCTCCGCTTTGTTCAATCCGTTCATATCAATTGAGGTAGTCCTCTGCACATCTCAATTTTCAGTTCTATATATTATACATCTTTTGAGGCTCAAAAGATACTCTTACAGGTTCTTCTAAGCGAGTTAAATATTAAGCTTTTGTAAAGATTTTCGAATACAAAAAAGAAAACGGGCAAACCCTTTTCGGATTTGCCCGTTCAATTCAATGACCTGTTTATCATTGATTATTTTTTCTCAGAACCTTTTGGTCCTGCTTTATATTGATATTTAGATGGATCAATTTTTTTGAAGTCTGGGTTTTTATAGAATCTGAATAAATCACCATTAAGAACGCTGTCGCTCATTTCCAAGTCTTTTTCGACTTGTTGTTTATTTTTCTGCAAGTCTGCAGGTTCTTTAGGCAATGGTTGGTTCGTTTTATTATCGTATGCTTTACCATTTACATATTTGTATTCAGGAGTGATGAAATCACCGTTTCTGAATGGTACAACTTCTTTATGGTTTTTAGATAATAAATCTGTACCCAGCATTAAGAAGTTATCTGTATTGATACCTTCTAAGTTAAGCAATGTAGGCATTACGTCGATTTGTCCGCCGTAAGTATTGTCTACGCCGCCTTCTTTACCAGGAACTTTCATCCATAAACCAGTACGGTTCAAGTCCATGAATTTCGCTGGTGTAATTTCTTCGCCTAAAAGTTTTTCCATTGCTTTATTATGGTTTTCAGAAATACCGTAGTGGTCACCATAAATGATGATCACAGAGTCATCATAAAGACCTTTTTTCTTCAATTCATTAATATATTCTTCTAATGCACTATCCATATAGTTCGCAGTTTGAACATAACCATCTACTGTTGAATCACCAGTGTTTGGTTTTTCAATTCCCGCTTCATCCGGAGATAAAGTGAATGGGTAATGGTTTGTCAATGTAATCAAGTGTGAGTAGAATGGTTTCTTCATCTTAGATTGATATTCCGCTGATTCTTTGAAGAACGGTTTATCTTTCAATCCTAAGTTTTCGATGTTTTCCGGACTCATGTCATAATATGTTGCATCGTAGAATTTATCGATACCGAAATGTTTGTAGACTTGGTCACGGTTCCAGAAAGTTTTGTAGTCACCATGCATTACATTGCTTGTATAACCGCGTTTTTGATCAAGAATGGCAGGTAATGATTGATACGTGTTAGAACCTTTCAATGAATAAGCTGAACCTTGCGGTAAACCGTATAAGCTGTTATCCATTGTAAATTCCGCATCAGATGTTTTACCTTGTCCAGTTTGGTGGAAGAAGTTCGGATAATATCTGTAGCCTTCTTGTCCTGATGACAATTTGTTAAGGAAAGGCGTTACTTCTTTACCATTGACTTTTTTGTTGATCAAGAAAGTTTGGAAACTTTCTAAATGGATTTTAATAACATTTTTCTTTTTACCTGCACCAAAGTATTCTGGATTAGGTTTTACTTCTGATTGTCTTTGTTTTGTATAGTTAAGTACTTTTGTTAAATCATCTTCAGATGCCATTGCTTTTTCTTGATGGTTTTGAATAGATTTCACACCATCATAAACTGTGAAGTTGTATGGTCCAAGATATTTAACTAGATACTTATGGTCGAATGTACGAGTTAATAATTCAGGACGGTCAGTTTCCGCAAATGCTAAGTTCAAGAAGAATAAAGCAACTGAAACTGCCATTACAACTGGTACGAACTTCTTGCTGAAAGTACGTGTATTTAACCAGCTTGATTTAAAGATTAAGATAAACAGGTAAACAATCGTATCAATGAAATATACGAAGTCATACCATTTGAACGACGCAGATACTGCACCGCCCATAGATTCAACGTTGCCCGCTTGATTTAAAGTACTGAATGTTAAAAAGTCTGAGAAGAATCTAAAGTAAACAACGTTCGCGTAAAGCAAGAAAGTTAATAAGAATCCGCCGATAAGCATAAACCAGAACGCTTTCTTACCTTTAAAGAACAAGAATACGCTAAGTATTAATGCGAGTAAGCTGTATGGATTCATTAACAAAATCAAATTTTGGACTAATCCCTTAACTCCTAAAGAAAAATCAACATAATAAGCAAAATACGTCTTCAAACTTACGGTTAGTACGGTAAGCAAGAAGAAGACAAATATGCTTATTTTCTTTTTCTGCAGACTCATGTGTGTCTCCCCCGTTATTTGTTATTTTAGTATTCAATCAATCATCAAACAGCACCATTCCCCGTTTTATATCGTATCTCTTAGAAAGGCTTCCTGCTCAATGGCCAATCAATAAAAAGCAAAGCAGTTAAAACTGCTTTATCAGTCTATATTTTCAATCGTTACATCTTTTTTTCGTTTCATTTTTCAATTTCATATTCACTAAAAATTTACAAACACTACTTTTTGTAACATACTTGTAACAAAAATCACGTAGTACAGTAATTAAATATAGAACATTTCACACTACATTTCAAGTAATATCTTACGCAAAGATGACTTATTACACTTTATTTTTTCTATGTTAATTTATTAATAAGGCAATTTGAAAACCGTTCATAGTGCGTGTTAAGCCTTATCAATTTCGTAATGAATAAGTGTTGATAAAGTAAAATTATACAGCAGCTGCCTCAATTTTGAATCAGTCCGCAGCCCTAGTAGCTGGTGTTATTTTAAAGCAGCAAAAAATCCGAGAAAAGCATGTCGCTTCTCTCGGATTATTCAGTCAGATGTTTCAATTATTATTTCTGCATTTCCTGCAGCATACGGTACTCAATACCATGGAACAACTGTTGCAGCCAGCTGCTGTATTTCATTAAGTTGCTTTCAGCTGTGTACACATCAATATATTGGAATTTCAAACGTGCACCTTGCGGCTTTTGTGCAAGTTTTGTTAAATGATAGCTTGCAATCGTTCCAAGCTGCGGATAACTGCCTAATGTATAATGGTCATTTAATAAAATAATCGGTGAACCGTCACGTTTCACTTGAATCGTACCGCGTTTAACTGATTGATGCGGCGGCATATCTTCATAGAATGCTTTCACCGGATCGCCTTCTAAAATCATACCGGCACGATTCGCTTTGCTGGTTACTTTGTATTCTCCGTAAGTAAATCGGTTAAGTGTCTCTTCGTCAAAGTCCTCTGCACCTTTGTTTAAGACAACATGGAACATATCAGACATGTAGTTGAAAGATAACGCATAACCGTCAATACCCCAGTCTGTCTTGTGTGTGACTTTCAAGTTATCGAATAACTTCAAATGGCGTTTTGTGTAGTTGCGTTTCATATTAATTGCATCGCCTGTCTGCAATGCACGTCCTTGATAGCCGCCGATTTTAGATAAAAAGTCAGTAGAAGTTGAGCCGAGCCACTCTTCTAATTCCACACCGCCGCCGATTGCTAAGTAAACGCGTGAAGTACGGTTAGATTCAGAAAACTGCAATACATCGCCTTTTTCGACTAAATACAATTTATTCGGCAAAATACGCATATTTTGTGTCCACGCTTTAAAATTGCCGCCGGAAAGTGCAATTAATGTAGGCTCTGTAAAACGGATACGCGCCATTTTTGTCGTCATTTCTAATGTCGCTTCATTTTTATCATTTGCGACTAGACGGTTTGCGATTTCATGTGCTAGGAAATCAAGGGCACCGCCGGGAATCACGCCATCATGTTCATAACCTTGGCGTCCAAAATCTTGGAAACTAGAAAACAGCCCTGGATTTTCAATTATGATTGACATGCTCATTGCCTCCTACTGCTGCATTTTCAGGATCTGCCGGTTTAAAACGCACCGTATCTCCTAATTTCAATAAAGTAAAGTCTTCTTTCTCTGGGTTGAATAAACGCACAGGTGTATAACCGATCACAAGCCAGTCGCCATATGTATCTGTTGTCACTACACCGCATTTCTTACCTTCTAAAATAACGGATCCTGCAGGAATGAATTTTTGTTCGCTGCCCGTATGATTGACATAAATACGTTCATTCAATCCTGTTAAATATGGAAAACCAGGTGAATAGCCCATCATTGAAACGAAATACGTTTTATGCGCATGCAATTGAATGAATTCTTCTTCAGTCATTTTGAAATACGCTGCGAGTTCAGCTAAATCCGGCCCGTATTCTCCGCCGTAATACACTGGTAATTCTGTCGGCATATTCACTGCATCCCCGTGTTTGACTTCAATTTTAATAGAGTGCAGCAAATCCGTCATGTATTGAAATGGAGACACGATATGGTGATGCTTAATCATATCTCGCGCATTATAAACAATCATCATATCCGATTCTGTCGGCACAATTTCAGTAATAAACGGATAATTTTGATCTAATAAGTATTTACGCAATGCTAACAAATCTTCTGTTGTATGTTGTGTGACTTCTTTTTCCACAGAAACCACGATGGCTTGGTCACCTTGACTATATATTTTCATAATGCACCTCTGGTCTTCATTGATTATAGAATATATTTAACAACCTCAAAATATACGTTATCAACATGTTCATAAAATAATATACGAGTACAATTTGTATCAATAACATTACACCTACAACAACTTTGGCTTTTATCAGCTGGTGCTGCTGAATGTAATGTTTCATCATGCGCTTAGCAATCATCGTTACAGCAACTATCAATATTATGATTATCCAAATCATGCTGCCACCTTAATTTATACCCTTCTGAAACTTATAATGTTCTAATCATTCTTAATTCTAAAGATTTATCTCAATCTCGGCAACCTCTCGCAAACTATTTACAAGAAAAATTTCCGCTTCCCCTGCTTCCAGCTTACGCTTAAGTTCAGAGATGTCATAATCCTTTTCTTTTGCTTTGCCTTCATCTAATAATTGCGCGCGCATACACCCGCGCAAGAAATCATTTTCAAAGGATGGTGTATAATAATGTTCATTTTCTTTAATCAATACATTGCCGATATCAAATTCCAACACTTTGCCTTTATTATCATAATACAACACCACATCGGTTTCGTGATTATGTTCTACATGCTCCCTATGCGAAGTTTTATTAATATATTGCCACTTCGGATAGTCGGTGTTTATCTGCTGTGCTTTCGCTGTAAAGTGCGATTTATTCGGCAATGCGACACATTGATATGTCAGTGTGCCTGAAGGTTCTAACATCACTTTCAAACGGTGTGTTCCTGTCGGATGTGCTTGTTGAATGGATTGAATAAAGCGTTCGAACGTCTCTTTAGTTAATGGATAATCTAATTGTTCAGCTGAGTTGAATAAACGTGCTTGATGATAAGTATATCTTGGTATTTTGCCTGCTTCTAAACGCATCGTCTCAAATAAATACATAATCACTGCTCCAATATTTTAGTTTTCGCTTTGAATTCTGCCACTTCTGCTTTTGGATCTGAATCAATCGTAATACCGGCACCGACACCATAGACAGCCTTGCCTCCGATATACTGCACCGTACGAATCGGCACATTGAAAATCGAAGGCCCTTTAGGAAGCATTAAACCGATAGTACCGCAATACACATGTCTAGGTGTACTTTCTAGTGCTTTGATATAGCGCATGGTATTTAGTTTCGGTGCTCCTGTAATGGAACCGCATGGGAAAAGTGCTGTAAATATACGATGCAAGGAAGTATTGCTTGGCAATTGCCCAGTGACCATGCTCGTCATTTGAAAGACCGTTTGGTACTTTTCAATATGAAACGGCTGATATACTTTGACACTGCCCGGCTCAGCGATACGTGCAATATCATTGCGCAACAGATCAACAATCATCACATTCTCGGCTTGGTCCTTTTCCGATTGTTTCAGTTGCTGATAATAATATTGATCTTCTGTTTCATCCTTGCCTCTCGGCATCGTACCTTTCATCGGTTTGCTTAAGACAACATCTTGCATCGACTTAAAGCTGCCGTGTTGAAAGAACAATTCCGGTGAAATTGAAGCCACTTCTAATTCATCTGTATCAATGAGTGCCGTATAATTTCCATGGCTGCTTCTTGTAAGATAACGATACATAGCCGCTATAGGCATACGGATATCATCAAACATACGTGTCGTGTAATTAACTTGGTACGTATTCCCTTCCACAATCATAGCTTGAACATGTTGAATATGTGCAATCATCGTCGATTCAGGCAGATAAAATTGAAATTGCAGGTGTTCTGGCTGTTCTGCTTTTACTGTCTGTTCTCTATCAACAGGTGCTTCGAATACATAAGCAGCCGCATATACATACGGTGATTGCTTTGGTGTATGGACTTCCATTTGTGCATTGAAGGCAGGTGCTGCTTCATAAGGTAGGTAAACACCTACAAAGTTGCCTGCTTGCTGTGCTTGTTCCGCAAAGTCGATGACATCTTTAACCTCTTCTAAGCGATAAGCAATCCGCTTCTCTTTCAACTGATCAAACGCATATTGATATTGCTTGTACTCTGTTTCATTAGTGTAATAACGAAAGTTAAATTGAGCTAACAAGTGACTCACCTGCCTGTTGTAAAAATAGTCGGATCTGTTCATGTCCATATTCGCTTAAAATGGATTCCGGATGGTACTGCACACCAAATACCAGATAGTTTTGATGCGCTACTGCCATAATGATACCTGCATCATTTTGTGCAGTAACCTCCAGACATTCAGGTATACGCGCAGCATCTGCGCATAATGAATGATAGCGCATAACATGAAATTGTTTCGGCAGTCCATGAAATATCCCTTTGTCATTGTGCGTTATCTTTGTCGTATGTCCGTGTACCGGCCGATCATTATGAATAATCTCACCGCCGTAATGTTCAATCAAAAGCTGAAAACCTAAACAAACACCTAAAATCGGTGTCGTTGTACTGAAGTTTTCTACTACTTGATGCAAAATCGGATAGTCGCTCGGACGTCCAGGTCCTGGGGATATAACAATGGCTGTGGGCTGCATGGCACGCATGGATGCGATATCCACTGCATCAACATCAATGACTTGAATCTCTTCTTTGCTTTCAGTCGCCAAATAATCTACCAAATTGTATGTAAATGAATCTTTGTTATCTATCATTATGATCATTTTTAACTTGTCCCCTTACTCAACGTTCTTTTACTATCCATTTTACAAGATGTCGGCAGATTTTGTAATAGCAATGACCACATCTTGATTTTAGTGCAGAAATATATTATTCTATCTATCGACATAAATAACACAGAGGTTCCTAGCTGATACCCTCTATAAAAAACTAGACTTTTACTTCCAATCGTCTATCTTTTATAGAGATAGTCAATAGATTAATCAATTGTCTACGTCAACTCGGACCTAAAAGAGCTAAAGCAATATTGTCTCACAATTTGCTTGCTCCCTTTAGCGTCCGAGTTTTTTTATTGATTTGGCTAGGCCATAAATTAAAGGAGAGAATGACTTATGGCACCCCATACCCTTGACGATAAAAAGGCATTAGTCGTCTTCAGCGGCGGACAAGACAGTACAACTTGTTTATTTTACGCGAAAGAAAAATTTGATGAAGTCGAACTTGTCACATTTCAGTACGGTCAAAGACATGATACTGAAATCGAAGTAGCGAAGAAAATCGCACAAGAACAAGGCCTTAAACACCATGTTTTAGACATGTCTTTATTATCTCAACTGACACCTAATGCACTTACACAACATGAACTGAAAATCGAAGACACAGATGATGGTGTTCCAAATACTTTTGTGCCGGCACGCAACCTATTATTCTTATCATTTGCAGGTGCACTGGCTTATCAAATTAAAGCACGCCACATCATAACAGGTGTTTGCGAAACAGACTTCTCCGGCTATCCGGATTGCCGAGACGACTTTGTCAAATCGATGAACGTCACATTAAACCTATCTATGGATAAAAACTTTGTTATCCATACACCTTTAATGTGGTTAGATAAGAAAGAAACTTGGGCCTTAAGCGATCAACTTGGCGTTTTAGATTATGTCAGAAACGAAACATTAACTTGCTATAACGGGGTTATCGCAGACGGCTGCGGTGAATGCCCTGCTTGTAAATTACGCAAACGCGGTTTAGATGCTTATTTAGCAGAAAAAGGAGTGAAATAATTTGTTACAGCAAATTTATCCAACTGTCGCCCATCCATACGCATTCGAACTTAATAAAGATTTCCACTTTGCGGCTGCACATTATATTCCTTGCGATGATGCAGGAAAATGTGTACGTACGCATGGTCACACATACTTTGTAAATCTGACAATCGTCGGAGATGAACTTGATCACAGCGGTTTCTTAATCAACTTTGCGGCTCTAAAGAAAGAAATTCATGAACAATTCGATCATTATTTATTGAATGATTTACCGCAATTCAAAGACAAAATGCCATCTACAGAAGTCGTAGCACAAACGATTTGCGACATCACAGAACAAATTTTAGAAAAACAGCCGAATCAGCCAAAATGCGCACAAGTCTATTTAAGAGAAACACCTTCAAGCTACGTAGTCTACCGACCAAAGGCGTTTCGCAATGGCTAAAATTCCTGTATTAGAAATCTTCGGCCCTACTATACAAGGTGAAGGCCGTGTCATCGGACGTAAAACTATGTTTGTGCGCACAGCAGGCTGTGATTACCGATGCAGCTGGTGTGATTCTAGTTTTACATGGGACGGCAGTATGAAAGATGAGATTCAAATGATGACCGCAGAAGAAATTTATGAACGTTTATATGAAATCGGCGGCGATTGTTTCAACCATGTCACTATCTCAGGCGGCAACCCTGCTTTAATCAAAGGTATTCAGGACTTGGTAGATTTGTTTGAAACTAAAGGTATAGAAAGCGCACTCGAAACACAAGGCAGCCGCTTCCAGCCATGGATGCGCCAAATCAACGATTTAACAATTAGTCCGAAACCGCCAAGTTCAGGTATGAAGCCGAACTTGCAGATTTTAGATGAAGTCATAGAACAATGTGTCAAAGAATCACTCAATTTAAAAGTCGTTGTCTTTGATGATAAGGATTATGATTTTGCGAAAGCTATGCACCATCGCTATCCGGATATTCCTTTCTATTTACAAGTGGGCAATCCTTATTTAGATGATGAAGTAGAAAATCATACACAACGTTTGCTTAAACGTTATGAAGACCTCGTTGAAACAGTGATGAAAAGCAGCGATATGAATCAAGTCTATGTTTTACCGCAATTGCATACTTTACTTTGGAGCAATATGAAAGGTGTTTAAGTCTCGGGCAAACTTGCCCGAGCTTTTTTTATTCGAAAGTGTTTTCAAATGCTTAAATTTACCGAAATTGATATAATATTCCAGTGAATAATAGAAGTCAGGAGACACACCTTATGCTCATATACATAGTTATTAACATAGTGATGATTTTAGCTTCAATCTTTATTGATATGTTTTTCAATTCTATTCACCAAGTGCGCTTAAGTTCTATTTTAATCGCAGTTACATTGAATAGTATTACTAATATGATTATCATTGGAAAGTACGATTTTATTACATATTCTATCGTTGCTTTTATTTCAATTTGGACACTTCTCGCTTTACTTACAGATTGGAAATTAAAGCCGATTATCTTTGAAACGCAAAAATTCATAGCCTTTGTAGTCTTTACAATCATGAGTCTTTCGATGCTTATCATCTTTAATACCAGCGAGAAATCATATTATATGTCGATTCCATATCTATCACCTGTCTTCTTTTTATTCGGCGCATCCTTGATTTTCTTAGCTGTTTTTCATAATACTGATCAACAACATCATCCCAAACACTTTTGGAATGATATCGCAAAGTCTCTGACAATCGGAACAGTGCTCATTATTCTTTCATTCTTAGTAATTACACTTTTAACACCATTCTGGTATATTTTCTTAATCGTGTATTCTATTTTATTATTATTTGTATTATGGACGAAACCTTTTTGTATGAAATTTGATTAAATATGATTATCTCTTCAGTAATAGTGGTAAATACTAACAAACACAATAGAAAGTATTGTTAGTATTTTATGAGGAGGCTATTATTATGGGATTAATAGTAATGTTAATCGTCGGGGGCCTAATCGGTTGGTTAGCCGGCGCTATTTTAGGTAAAGATATTCCTGGAGGAATTTTAGGAAACATTATCGCAGGTATCGTAGGTGCTTGGTTAGGTTCAGCAATCTTTGGTGATTGGGGTCCATCATTAGGCGGCCTAGCAATCTTCCCAGCATTAATCGGTACAATTCTTTTAATCTTGATTGTATCATTCATCTTTGGTGCAATTCACAAGAACAAAAGAAAATAAGCATTAACGCTGAAGCAGTACCACTCAATTAGTTGAGTGGTACTGCTTTTTTCATTGGATTATATTATACGTCATTCAATTTAATCCTACTTTAGATTCTCTTTAATAGTATTGCCAAACTATTGTTTGATACAATAACAGTGAAGACAAAGTAGAAGGAGAGCGAACTACCCTTGAAGAAAAACACAAAGTTAAACAACAAAATTAAGATTCCCCGACTTGGTTTAGGCGTTTACAAAATTGATGAAGAACATATGAAGCCTGCTGTAAAAGCAGCTGAAAAAGCTGGTTATCGTGCCTTTGATACAGCTTATTTCTATCATAATGAAAAAGAATTAGGTGCAGCACTTAAAAGCGGCAAAGTACCTAGAGAAAAGTTATTCATCACAACAAAACTATGGAATGACTATCAAGGTTATGACAGCACAAAAGAATACTTTGAAAAATCGCTAAAAAATCTTGGCACAGATTACTTAGATATGTTCTTAATTCACTGGCCATGCGAAGAAGATGGTTTATTTATCGAAACCTATAAAGCCATGGAAGAATTGTACAAAGAAGGCCGTGTCAAAGCTATCGGTGTGTGCAACTTCCAACAACATCATTTAGAAAAACTGATGGAAAACACTGAAATCGTACCTGCAGTTAATCAGGTTGAATTCCACCCTTACTTAAATCAACAAGACTTGCAAGATTTCTGCGATAAACACGACATTAAAGTCACAGCTTGGATGCCTTTAATGCGCGGCCGAGGTTTATTTGAAGATCCGGTTATCGCTAAACTAGCCAAAAAGTATGAGAAAACACCTGCACAAATCATTTTAAACTGGCATTTGATGCACAATAGAATCGTGATTCCAAAATCACAAACACCTTCACGTATTGCGGAAAACTTCGAAGCCCTTTCTTTCGAATTGCGTAAGAAAGACGTGAAGAAAATCGATGCCTTAAACAAAGATTTAAGACAAGGAAAACATCCTGATGAAGTACGTATCGGTACATTAAAATAACTTTATTCAAGTTCATAGCTAACGAAAGGACAGTGCAGAGTGCAAATCCTCTGTACTGTCCTTGTTTTTTTCATTTCACTTATATAAAGACCAATTATTGTCTATCAATTTTTGTTTCGATACTCATTATTTTTAACCTTTTTAAGATGCATGACCGCACGAATAGTGATCACAAGTAAAATAATGACACCAGCTGTGAAGATTAAGTCCCAAGGCAATCTGCCCCATAACAACCAAAATACTGAGTCATTATGATAAAACTCTGTCAATCTTGCATGCCAGTATCCATTTTTTATTGCATCTGCCAATTGAATATAGCCTACTGGAAGTAATGTCACAAAGACCATTCCTGCCAAGCCGATATTTAATAACCAGCATGAAATAGAAATCCATTTTTCAACTTTCTTCGTCCAAAATTCAGTTTTAGTAATACTTCTTAATACATATAACATAATCGCAATTGAAAACATACCATACACACCAGCCATTGAACCATGTGCATGTGCAGATGTCCATTGTGTCCCATGTTCAAAGTAGTTAATAGCCGGGGCATTAATCAAGAATCCTAATGTACCTGCACCAATTGCATTCCATAAGCCTGTAGAAGCTAAGAAGATAAATGTACCTTTGTATGGGAATTCAATTTTGCTGAATTTGTAAACACGATAATGTGTGTAAGCTTCCCAGATTAATAAACATAACGGTACAACTTCTAAAGCAGAGAAACTTGAACCTAACGCTAACCAAATTGAATGGTCACCTTGCCAGTAATAATGATGTCCCATTCCTACAATACCTGTACCAAGCAATAAAATGATTTGGAAGTACAATGCACGGATTGTAGATTGTATTGTGGTTAATTTCATATCTACCATCAAGAAACCAATTAATATAACCGCAAATGCTTCAAAAATACCTTCCACCCATAAGTGTACTATCCACCAACGCCAGTAATCAGCAAAAGTGACATGTGAGTTAGGCATAATAAATAGTGATGCTAAATAGAACATCGGAATTGCGATTGCGCCAATAAACAATAGTAAGATTAAACGTTTACGATGCTGTTCACTTCCGTCTTTAATCGCAGGGATAAAGCCTCTAGCTAATATAAACATCCACAGTACCATACCTACGATAAATAGGATTTGCCAGAATTTACCAAGTTCGATATATTCCCAGCCAAAGTGACCAAACAGCCACCATTTATCGTTGATCCAGCCTAGAATATTGCCCCATTCACCTATCATACTGCCGCCAGCAACAATTAATAATGCGACGAATAAGATATCGACTAATTTGCCTTGATGTTTAGGCTCTTTGCCCAGTACCCTCGGTACAATATAAATACCTGTCGCAAGCCATGTTGTTGCGACCCAGAAAATTACCAGCTGTAAGTGCCAAGTCTTCGCAATGTTGAATGGGAATAATTTTTGAAGCGGAATGCCAAAGAATTCATTTTCTACATAATAATGGGCCATTAATTCACCTAATAAGATTTGAATTAAGAATAATACCATTACAACCACAAAATATTTTGCTGTTTTCGCTTGGCTTGATGAAATCGTATTTTGAATTTTAATTTCAGGCAAATGGTATTCACTGTCATATGTCGATTCCATATCGAATTGATAGCGTCTTTGGAAATAAATGATAATTGCAACACCCGCAACTAATATCGCAACAGAAATTGCTGACCATATTAATGCTTCACTCGGCATTGTATTACCAGCTTGTTCATCAAATGGCCAGTTGTTTGTATATGAGAAATCTCTATCTGGACGGTCTGTTGAAGATAACCAAGCTCCCCAGAAGAAGAAATCGCTCAAATGCTCAATTTTATTCCCTTTGACCATATAATCATTCGTCTTGATTTGATCAATCATATTTTGCGGTAAACCTGCTTGTTTAGGATTATTCACAAACACTTTATTGTAATAATCTCTGACATAATTCAATCCTGCAACTTGTGCATCTGTTAATACAAGTTCATCTTTAGCTTTTGAATAGCGATTCACTCGTATTTCTTTTTTAACTTTGTCTTCAATCCCCGCTTTCTGCATTTGGTTTAATTGTTTAAAAGGTTTGTCATAAAGCTTTTCAGCATAATAACGATGCATGCCTTTTAAATAATGATGCAATGTTTCTGCAGTATAATCAGGCCCTAAATAAGATCCGTTTCCTAAATATGAACCATAATCCGTCAAACCATATTTTTCATAAATAGCTTGACCGCTGATTAGTTCGGATTTAGAAATGACCGTCTGTCCACTTTCATTCACCACTTTTGTCGGACGGGGCGCTTCAT
Organism: Staphylococcus sp. EZ-P03; assembly: GCF_003344575.1. NCBI lineage: Bacteria > Bacillati > Bacillota > Bacilli > Caryophanales > Staphylococcaceae > Staphylococcus > Staphylococcus sp. EZ-P03. Next base: position 116,114 of record NZ_QPMO01000015.1, read on the forward strand.
TTTTAAATATCAACCAACCACCAGCTAGCAAAATACCGAATACGATGACTAAAATTGTTACTAAAACCTTCGACAATCTACTGTATGGATTTTTCATTCTGATTTTCTCCTCAGTAACTTCGACTCTCAATTTCAGAATACGCTTACTATAATTGATAGTAAATATCATTCTCAATTAGTTCTTGATTTTGTCATAAATGTATTTATGCATAAAATGTTACTTTCTTCGATTTTAGTTTTATTTTAAGTTTTTTGCTTTTAAACAATTTTTGTGTTCTACAAATGATTTAATAAGCAGTGTAATCTTCCTACTTTTATATTTTTACACTAATCCAGGGAGATAAGAAATCATTCAGAAACTTGTCACAAATAAATTTTTAAGGTCTTACGCTTACAGTGTTTGAAATTGATTTGCAATAAGTGCTCTTGAAGTTTTTGTGAAGATTACAATAATTCTTCTGATTTAGAACACTTTTTGTTTTTTATTTATCACTTTTCTTCTTATAATAAAGATGAGTCGAAGAAGGAGAATGTTGATGATTACTAAAAATGATATTGTAGCAAATGTTGTGACGGACTATCCTAAAACTGCGGATGTATTTAAACATTCTGGTATAGATTTTTGCTGCGGCGGGCAAGTTACGATTGAAGCAGCTGCTAAAGATAAAAAGCGTGTCGTATTAGAAGATCTATTAGCCGAATTAGAAGCAGCGAGCAAACAAGATGCAGGCGGACAAGGTTTAAACCCTAAATATCTTAGTATCCCTTCATTAATTCAATACATTCAAGATGCATATCATGCACCTATGAAAGAGGAATTCAAAAACTTAACGCCTTACGTAACGAAATTAGCGAAAGTACACGGCCCTCAACACGACTATCTCTTAGAATTGAAAGACCTATATACAACATTCAAGAATAATATGTTAGAACATACACAAAAAGAAGACGAACAAGACTTTCCTCAATTGATTGCTTTTGCGAATGGCGAAGCTGTAGACAATGTAGAAGCAATTATCGAAGATTTAACTGCAGATCATGATAGTACCGGCAATCTGCTCCACAGAATGGATGAAATCACAAATGATTTCCAACCTCCTGTTGAAGCTTGCGGTACATGGCGTTTAGTATATACACGTTTAGCTGCTTTAGAAAAAGTAACATTACAACATGTGCATTTAGAAAATCATGTTTTATTTGAAAAATGCCGCGAAAAATTGCAATCTCACTAATTCAAATAAGGTTGGATAGGTACTTTTGCCTATCCAACCTTATTTTTGTATGATTCACTTTAAAAACTTATTAGAGTTTAGGAAATTGCACAGTCATTGCAGTGCCGATATTAGGTACACTTTCTACGGTAATGGTTCCACCGATTTGATGGACCAATGCTTGTGTAATATAAAGTCCTAATCCAGAACCGCCGGTATGATAGTTGCGGGAATCTTCTACTCTGAATGTTCTTTCGAAAATACGCGGTATATCTGATTTAGCAATACCGATACCTTCATCTTTAATTTCAATCTTAATTTGATGCGCGCTTTCTGACAGGCCAATATAGATAGGACTGCCTGACGGTGAAAAGTTCAATGCATTATCGATTAAATTAGTGATGATACGTTCAAGCGGTTGCTGATATTGTCTGAACGGCAGCAATTGATTGCAAAGTTTTATTTCTAATTCTCGTGCATCTAGCTTCATGCGCTGTTCGTAACCATTCAAGATAGTCAAAAGCAGCTGATCAATTTGTATCATTTTAATTAAATGCGTGTTCGGCGCATCTACAGTAGCCACATTGGTCAATTCATCGAACATATTGGACAAACGGTTGGATTGTTTCATGAGACTTTCATACGCTTTTTGACAATCATCTTGTTGATGAATCACACCATCTTTTAAAGCCTCTGAATAAGAAATAATACAAGACAAAGGTGTTTTTAAGTCATGTGCCAAATTTTGAATTAACTCATACTTCTCTTGTTGTTCGGACTTGATTTGTGCCATTTGATTCGTAATTTCATGTGCCATTTTATTAAATGAATGACTTAACTCTTTTATTTCACGCGGTGATTTAAAACGTGTCGGTTCTATATCATAATTGCCGTCCGCAAATTGTTTTGTACGCATATTGAAATGCTTAATCTTTTGGACAAGCGGAGTTAAAAAGAAACTGCAAATAAACAAAGTCAGACAACTGGAGACGATGGCACTGATTGTCAGTAATAGTGTCGTATGTCCATTAAACAACATCAGTTTATAAGCAATGCCTAAAATCGTAGAAGCTAATAAGACACTGGTCAATACACCCATTATTACTTGTGTTCTGATTGAAAACATGGCTGGACATTCCTTTCGAATTTATAGCCTAAGCCCCAAACAGTTGTAATCGTATAATCATCAAACTTGAGCTGATCAAATTTATCCCTGATACGATGAATGTGTACATTTACAGTACTCGCATCTTCGTAGTAATCATAACCCCAAACTTCCTCTAACAACTGCGACTTAGAAATAGCTTGGTTTTCATGCGTTGCCAAATACCATAAGAGTTCAAATTCCTTCACTCTCAAATTAACAACTGTATCCTCAATTACTGCACTTTTGCGCTGGTCATTTAGTTCCAATGTATCAAATACTAAAATATTTTCTTGCACTTGGCAGCGTTTGACTCGATTCAATAAATTATTAGCACGTAACACTAATTCTCTTGGACTGAAAGGCTTCTTAATATAATCATCCGCCCCTAAAGTTAATGCATAAATCGTATCGTGTTCCTTGGTTTTTGCGGACATATAGATAAATGGGATATCCAGCTTTCTTTGTTTCATTTGTTTGATGACTTCATAACCATCGACATTCGGCATCATAATATCTAAGACAATCAAATCAATAGAGGCATCCAATTGATTCAATGCTTCTTCGCCGTTTTCGGCCGTCACTACTTTATAGCCTTCATATTCGAAATAAGTCTGGCAGATATCTACAATATCTTGTTCATCATCTACGATTAAGATTGTGTTCACGTTTTATATCACCTTTTTCTTTTATATACGCGATGATAGATTTCAACGCTGTTTGATTTACTATATTTTTATTCATCAGCAAAATGATAAAAATTGCTAATTGAAGCGGATAAGTAAAAATCATATCCGATAAAATATAATTTAGCATAACAAAAGCGCCGAAGAAACTTGCAATATGTGACAATATACCTAACAATAACCCTAAACCTATCGCAATTTCCCCTAAAGGCACGATAAGGTTAAATACTGGTGCTGCTGGTGTTACGATATGTTCAAAGAAAAGCTTGAACCATACTGGCGAATCCTCATTTTGAATCACTACCGGAATCAATGGTTCAATTTTAAAACCACCGGTTAATTTCTCCCATCCTTGTGCAAAAATATAACCGCCTGAACCGATACGCAGCACGAAGATGATACTCATCCAAATCAAACGTAACTTCTCTTTCATTGTTCTCAACTCTTTTCTGCTTCAGATTAATCAGCGAACCTGTGCTGAACCGAAAATAACATGTGCTTTTTTGCAGTAGATTGTGACTTCGTTATATTGATCTAAATCTGCACCCTTAGTATCGAAAGTTTGTGTTGCTTTATTGTAATCCACAGCATCTAACTGTTTACCGCCTTTAATATCGCCATCTTTCGTCAAGTACACGAATAAATCAGGTCCTTTTGCGGATTTAAAGTTCGTGAGTTTGATTTGATTGTTTTCGATTTTAACATCGCCGCTTACCTCTTCTTCACCTGATTTAAAAGTACCTGTTAATACTTTATGATTCTGATGGTCATGCTGATGAGAAGTTTCTGTTGTTTTTTCTTTTTCTTGCTTAGGTTCATCTTGTGCATTGCAGCCTGCTAAAGCGATACCTGCCGCTAAAAGTGTTGTCGCAAATAAATGTTTCTTTTTCATAATAAGCCCTCATTTCATTTGTTTTTTATAATGATTACACTTATTATAATTTGAGTTTTTAACACATACCATTAACTATTTATTAACTCATTTATAACTTTTATTCATACCTAAAAAAACAAGGCATAAAAATAACCCTTTTAAGTTACACATTAATGTGCAGCTTAAAAGGGTTGCGTTGTTACTGTTATTCATCGTTATCTTTTTTATCTCTTTTGTTTCTTTTATTATTATCGTCGTTATCTTCGTCGTCTTCTTCGAATTCATGACGTTCTGCATTATATTCTACTTTCAAGATAACAGTAATGATTTGGTGATTTTCGATATCTGAGATAATCCAGCGATCAAAATAAGTGTCGACAAAATCATTCTTTTGCAAGTTCGTATTGTGTGCTTGCAGCCAACCGCCGATTGTATCGATATCATCTGAATCATCAAACTCGATACCTAATTGATCTGTTAAATCATCTAATAACACACGACCATTGATTTGGTATGTGTCTTCATTCAATTTAATAATATCATTGACTTCATTTTCATCGAATTCATCACGGATTTCCCCTACAATTTCTTCTAAGATGTCTTCCATTGTAAGGATACCTGCTGTACCGCCGTATTCATCAATGACTAAACTGATGTGTACACGTTCGCGCTGCATTCTGATTAACGCATCGCTGATACGTGTTGTTTCTGAAATCAACGGCAATTCATGAATATAATTGGCAATTTTAATCGGTTTGCCTGATGCATATTCTGTTAAGAATTCTTTTACATTAATAAAGCCTTTGATATGGTCTTTATCGCCATCTTCTGTAATTGGGTAACGGGTGAATTGGTATTCTCTAATCGTATCTAATAACTCATCCACAGTAAAAGGTTCGTTCAATGTTACCATTTGTGTTCTTGGCACCATAACATCTTTCGCTTGTCTTTCATCGAATGAAAAGATGTTTTGCATATATGCAAGTTCAGTCTGATTGATTTCCCCGCTGTTATAACTGTTGTTGATAATCATTTTGATTTCTTCTTCTGACATCGCATCATTATTCTCATCCGGATCAATACCGAACACACGAATAATCATACGTGCTGAACCGTTCATCAACCAAATGAGCGGTTTCATGAATAAACCGAAATAATATAACGGGCGCGCATAAAACAACGCGACTTTTTCAGTATGCTGAATCGCAAATGATTTTGGCGCTAACTCGCCAAGTACTACGTGCAGATATGTCACAACTAAGAATGATACAACAATTGCAATCGTAGTATTTAATGCGTCAGGCAGCGGTATCAATTCAAAGACAGGATGTAATAATTTAGAAAAGACAGGTTCACCTAACCAACCTAATCCTAAAGATGTCACAGTGATACCTAACTGACACGCAGATAAGTAATAGTCCAAGTTGGTAATCATTTTCTTAACTACAACTGCGCTGCGATTACCTTCAGCAACTAATTCTTCAATTTTTGTAGCTCTGACTTTTACAAGCGCAAATTCCGATCCTACAAAGACTGTAGTAAGTGCGATTAAAAATATAAAAATAAACAAGTTAATTATGGTCGTACTATCCAATTAATTCCCTAATACTAGGGATTCACCTCCATGTTATATGCCGCTATGCACAGCAATGATGTTAAGTTCGTAGTTACAGTCGACTATACAAAATCTTAGTTCATCCTTCCCATGCTCACAGCGACACCTCCCAACTAGCGTAAAATCTAACAAGAATATCATATCATAATCATGATTGATATAGTAAGTTTTTTGAAAGGATATTATGAGTTTTTTTATCCTTGAAATTAAGTGATTAAACAAAAAATAAACAGTTAAGATCAGAGTATATCCTGGGAACAGGTTTTACCTCTTTCTTAACTGTTTATCTGAATATACATTTACCTACCACAGTAAATATGATTCCAAAGGCATACGATTAATGTACGCATGCCTTTCTTATCATGCGCCAAATTCATAAAAAATTCAACTGATTATTCATCCATTGCTTCTGAAGCAGCAATTTCATCAGCTGTCGGTTTGCGTTTAAGGAAACCGTAGATACATGCTGAAACTAAAGCACCGATAATAATCGCTAAAATGGTTTGCAATGAATGAGAGAAGTCTGTACCAAAGATTACAAATATTCCTCCGTGCGGTGCTTGAATAGATGAACCTAAACCAAGTGCAATCGCACCGCCGATACCTGAACCGATCATCATAGATGGAATTACACGCAACGGATCTGCCGCTGCAAATGGAATCGCACCTTCAGTAATAAATGATGCACCCATTACGAAGTTTGGTACGATAGAACCGCGTTGCGTCTTAGTAAACTTGCGTTTAAAGATAAGCATTGCTAAAGCTAATGCAATCGGAGGCACCATACCGCCGACCATCGCTGCTGTGATCGGTGCTGCGTTGCCTTCAGTAAGTGCTGCTGTTGCGAACACATATGCTGCCTTGTTGAATGGACCGCCCATATCAATGGCCATCATTGCACCGATAACTAAACCTAATAACATAATATTAGTTCCTGATAAACTGTTCAGACCATTTAATAATAAATGGTTTACCCACGCTGCCGGCGGATTCAGAACATAAATCATTAATAATCCAGTGATTGTTACAGAGAAAATCGGATAAATCAATGTAGGTTTCAAGCCTTCTAATGATTGAGGCATACGACGTGTTGCCAATTTAATACCTTCAGTTAAATAACCGGCTAAGAAACCTGCAAGAATACCGCCGATAAATCCAGAGTCGCCGCTCATTGCTAACATACCGCCGACTAAACCAGCAGCCATACCTGGTTTCTCAGCAATACTGCGTGCAATGAATGCTGATAAAATCGGAATGATGAGGTAGAATGCACTATTCTTACCTATGTTCCACAACTGTTCAGCAAATGCATTGTACTCAGATGATTTAGGATCAAATGAGTTAGCGCCGAATAAGAATACAATCGCCATTAAAATACCGCCGGCAATAACGAGCGGCAACATGTTAGAAACACCATTCATCAAGTGTTTATATATTGTTTTGCCTACGCTTTGCTTCTCTTGTTTGCCGCCTGCTTGCCCTTTGCCTTGGCCGCCTCTTGCTTTAAATGGAGTACGGTCTGTCGCTAGTGCAAGATCAATTAAAGCTTCAGGACGTTTTATACCGTCTGCTACAGGTACTTCTACTACATTTTTGCCGTCAAAGCGATCTGTTTCAACGTGAACATCCGCTGCGACAATAACACCCTGTGCTTTTTCGATATCTTCAGATGTTAAACGGTTCTTAATACCGCTTGAACCATTCGTCTCTACCTTCATTTTGACGCCCATTTTTTTCGCTTGTTTCAATAAAGCATCTTTTGCCATATACGTATGTGCAATACCTGTAGGACATGCAGTCACACCAATGACATACGGTTCATCTGATGCAGTGTCGTCTTTCGTTTCAACTGCAGCAGCTTCCTCTTCTTCATCTGGTGCTTCATCATCAGCACGATCAATAATGGCTAAGACTTCGTCTGGTGTTGATGCATGCAGTAATGCTTCACGCACTTTATCATCCATCAAGACACCGGATAATTTAGCTAATGCATCTAAGTGTGTTTGCGCGCCGCCTTCAGGCGCAGCAATCATAAAGAATAAATGTGCAGGTTGTCCGTCTAAACTTTGATAATCTACACCTGCTTTTGATTTCCCGAAAGCAATTGCAGGTTGTTTTACCGCATCCACTTTCGCATGCGGAATCGCAATGCCTTCACCGATACCTGTCGTACTTTGACCTTCACGTGCCATAATAGCATCTTTGAATGCATCAACATCACTTAATATGCCAGCATGGTCTAATTGTGCAACTAAAGTATCAATAACGCCTTCTTTTGTCGTTGCTTCTACGTCCATCGCGATCGTATCACGCGTTAATAATTCAGTGATTCTCATATTTATTTCACTCCTATTTCAAATCCGTTAACTCAATTTGAGCACGTACCTTATCTATCATTGCTTTATCTGCTAAGTCCTGACTGAATGCAGTGGCTGTTCCTGAAGCAACTGCGTTTCGAAATGCTTCATCTGTCGATAACCCTTGTGCTAAACCTGCCAACATACCTGCAACGGTACTGTCGCCGGCACCTACAGTGTTGATTGCTTTGCCTTTTGGTACTGAAGCTTTAATTTGTTTAGCTTTATCAATATAAATCGCACCTTCGCCGCCGAGCGAAACAATTACAGATTGTGCACCTTGTTCAATAATTTCAAGACCGTATTTTACTACCTCAGCATCTGTCGTAATGTTTGTATCAAACATCACTTCAAGTTCACCTTTATTCGGTTTAATAAAGAACGGCTGATACGGCAGAATCGTTTCTACTAAATCTTTTTCTGCATCTACGACCAATTTAGCTCCGGTACTTTGTGTGATTTTTGCGATTTGTTCATACGCATCATCTGGAATGCTTTTTGGTACACTTCCTGCTATAACAACAGTGTCTTTTGAAGTTGTTGTTTTAATCTGTGTTAACAAAGCTTCGAATGCTGCATTTGAAATTGAAGGACCCCCTGCATTAATTTCAGTTTCTGCGTCTGATTTCAGCTTCACATTAATGCGTGTGTCCTCTTCTACTTCAACGAAGCCGCTCGCAATGCCTGCCTTCTCTAATGCATCTTTGATAAATTGTCCTGGAAAGCCGCCTACAAATCCTAATGCTGTAGAAGGTGTATTTAATGTATGCAATACACGTGAGACATTAATCCCTTTGCCTCCGGCAAATTTATAAGTTTCTGGTGCGCGGTTGAGTCCGCCTGTTTGAAAATTATCTACTTTCATAATGTAATCAATGGATGGATTGAAAGTTACTGTATAAATCAATTTATTGTCCTCCTATGATGGAATAACTGTTGCGATAGGTTTTGATATCTCCGCGTGTTAACGCTTTGGCTGATGTCAATATGTCGCAAGGTACTTTAGTATTGACACTTACGCCCGCAAAATAAGTATGACCGAATTTAGAACTATCTATTAAAACAAAGATATGCTGACCGACTTTCATCGCATTTTCTTTTACATAAGCTTCTTGCTCATCTGGCGTTGTTAATCTGCCTTCAGTGTCAATACCGTTCATGCCGATAAAGACTTTGTCGAAATGATAATGTTTCAAAGTTTCGATGGCACGCGGTCCTACTGAAGCAAGTGTGTTGGCTTTAACATCTCCACCGATAATCAGTGTCTTAATTCCTCGTTTCAATAATGCTTCTACATGGGTTAAGCCATTAGTAACCGCTACAATTTCTTTAGCTTCTATATAATCAATCATTTCAAAGGTCGTCGTACCCGCATCAATATAAATACAGTCGCGATCTTCGATTTGTTCAGCCGCCAGTTTGCCTATTTCTCTTTTTTCTTGAATATTGCGTTCTTTCTTCTCCGACATTTCAGGCTCGCTTAAAGCCGTATTTTTAAGTGTTGCGCCGCCATGGACACGTTGCAGTTTACCCATTTTCTGCAATTTCGATAAATCCCGACGGATTGTGGAAGCACTGCATCCTGTCATTTGGATTAACTCTTGCAGCGTCAAAAATTCTTTTTCTTTTAACAACTGTATAATCAGGTCAAATCTTTTTTGCGTTATCATATCGCCACCTCGTTTCTACTTTATTATAATGTGTCCGCTTTCAAATTTCAACCAAAAACATTCATTTTCATTCAAAACCAATCATAAACCTATAAAAAAAGATGAGCTTCTGCTCATCCTTCATGTGTTGCTACATCCGCAACTTTTGCTTCGGTAGCTTGAATAAGTTCTGAAACATTCACACCCATTTGTACACCGCGCAGTCCTCCGCTGACAAAGATTTTCTCCTGTTGCTCAGCAGATTGATCAATGACCGTCGGATACGCATGCTTCATGCCGATTGGAGAACAGCCGCCGCGAATATATCCTGTCACTTTAGTCAGTTCATCTAACGGGAGTAAATGCAGCTTCTTCTCTCCTACAGCTTGTGCCGCATGTTTCATATCCAAGTGGCTTTCTACCGGTATTACAAATACATACGGGTCATGATTGTTGTTGATAAACAGCAAGGTTTTAAACACTTGTTCAGGATCTGCCCCAATCAGCTTTGCGACCTCTTGTCCTTCAATGTGTTCCTTGCCCATTTTAAATGTACGCATTTCATAATCGATGCCTTCGCGATCTAAAATGCGCATCGCATTTGTCTTCTTCTGTTTCATTGCGTTCACCTCATATTTAATATAGCACGCAAAGCAAACAGACAACATCAATACCGCTTCAAACCTAAAAAAACAAGGCGCCCCGACACTGTTTCTGCTCATTTCTGAGTTCAGTTGCCCGATACGCCTTGTTTTGTAAAATGCTGAAGCCATTGCTGACTCACATCATTTGCGATAGATGTTAGTGAAATCACAAATACTGAATTGGATTCTGCTTTTGTATTATGTGCTGCTTCTGTATGTTGTGTTGATGGCCCCCCAGCCACTGCACTGTATGTAGGTGGAGGAGTTTCTGATGCATTGTTGTTTGACGAAACATGCTCGCTTTGCATGAAAGCAGAGACACCGTTTTGGAACTTAGCAAGTTCGCTTTCATTCGTCACTAATACTAACAGAAAAATCAAGCAACAAGCCAGAATGCCAGCATATACCCATAAAATTAACGCTCTCATTCTTATAACCTCTTCACCCTTGATTCGTGATTACAATATTAACACAAAAACTTTACATAAACGGTAAGTAGTAAGCTATTTAAACCAAATGTAATATACGTAATATATGTAACAGAACCGACACGAAAATAACGGTGACATCACAAAGTGACACAAGCCTCTTTTTGGTTGCGAACATCCTATTTAACAAGTTTTAATGTCTATCTGATTGCTTTCCTTCTCATCTTTCCCTTCAAATTTTGTCCATAAAATTGAAATCATGTTACAAACACACTACAAATAAGACTATTCATAGAAAAAGCAGGTCAACTGCTGGTGTTAAACACCTCGCAACTGACCTGCTGATTTATTATTAATTTTCTTTAATAGCTTGTTCGCCTTGTTCAATAGCTTGTTGAATAAATTGATGTGCGGCTTCTAATTGCTGTACCTCTGTATCAGAAAGTGCTATCGGCAAACGTTGTTTTATACCTTGTCGATCAATCAATGTTAACAGACTTAATGCGCCATCAGATAAGCCATACTCATGATTGACTAGACCGCTCACCGGTTCAATCGTATGTTCATTCAATACAACAGCGTGTGCTAATTGTACAGCTGCTCTTGAAATGGCCGCATTCGTCCAGCCTTTCTTGATAAAGACATCAAACGCTACTTCATCAATACTATGCGACACAGCTGCTTGATTAATTGGTTCTGCGCCTGTTAACTGTTCAAACTCAGGCAATTCAACACCATGAATGCGTACACGGCTCCAAACAGGTACACAGTGAGAACCATGCTCGCCTAAGACAAAAGCTTCTACGTCTTTAGGATCGACATCGTAGTGATCTGCAATTAAAGTACGAAAACGCGAAGACTCTAAAATTGTTCCTGTTCCAATGACTTTATCAGCCGGATAACCTGCCTGATGACCCAAATAAGTCATTGCATCCACAGGATTAGAAATTAAGATAACAATAGGCTCTGTCGTTACAGCAGAAAGCTTGCTGAAGACTTCATGAACGATGGTACTGTTCGCTTTCGTCAATAAGGTACGATCCTTCATATCTGGTGTAGAAGGTGCGCTGGCTGAAATAATTACGATATCCGCATCTTTTAAATCTTCGTACCCTCCGGTTTGAATATCCACATGATGCGAACGTTTCAAACCTTGGATATGCAAGTGGTCTAAGACTTCTCCTTCAGCTTGCGAAGTATCTGAATCCACTACAACGATTTGTGAAAAGCATCCTAAATATTGCGCATCAGTCAACACTTGGCTACCTACTCTGCCTACACCGATAATCCCTAATTTTGTCATTATAATTCTCTCCCTTGTCTTACTTAGCTTCATACGGTATTACGTCTTTACCGTATTCTTTTTTAATGAATGCTTTCATATCTTTTGATTGCAATACTTTAATCAAAGTTTGGAATTTTTCATCATTTTTATGTCCTTCTTTTACCGCAAGGATATTCGCAAATGGTGAAGATTCGTTTTCCAAAGCAATAGCATCTTTAGAAGGTGTTAAACCATTATCAATCGCATAGTTAGAGTTCATGACAACAGCTGCACCTTCACCGCTTTTATATGTTTTCGGCAAGAATTCTGCGCCTTGCTGATTATTGAATTTCAAATCTTTCTTGTTTTCAACAATGTCTTCGAATTTTGCATCTTCGATTTTGACACCATCTTTGATTTTAACCAAACCTTCATTTACAAAGAATGATAGGAAACGTCCTTCTTCTGCTGGGTTATTTGAAACATAGATTGTTGATCCTTTCGGAATATCTTTAATGTTTTTGTATTTTTTACTATATACACCCATTGGTGTTGTGAAGACTTTGCCGACTTCTTCTATTTTATAACCATGTGATTTCTTTTCGGCTTTTAAATAAGGAACATGTTGGAATAAGTTCGCATCCACATCGCCTTTGTCTAATAATTTATTCGGCACTTTATAATCGTTAACGACTTTAACTTCTAAGTCATAACCTTTTTTCTTCATTTCTTTCTTAGCATGTTCTAACACTTCACCATGAGGCGCAGGAGAGGCCGCAACTGTAATTTTTTTGTTTTCTCCGCCTTTACCTTGACCGCAGGCTGCTAATACAACTAACAAAATACATAACCCGATAAAACTGATTAATTTTTTCATCTTACTATGACACCATCCCTATGTAATTTACAAATAACAAGACTCCTTTCAATAGAAAAAGCTCCCCCTTAAATTAAGAGAAAGCTTTTCGTTCTTTCTCTCATCTTCATAAGCAATTGCTTTTTTGTGAATTAGCACCACTTCGTATATACGATGGTTGCTGGGCTTCATAGGGCACATCCCTCCGCCGCTCTTGATAAGAGTCTTATTAAATTGAATTGTATTAAGGTTACCACCAGTTATATAATTCGTCAATCTTATTTTCATATTTTTCTGAAAAAACACTGTAATAATTAAAGTGCCAACAATAAACTGCTGGCACGTATATCTTTTCTTTTTAAAATTACACTTTCATTCCTTTATTCTTTCTAATCGTCTTCTCTATCATAATAATTACAATTCCAAGCAGCATAACAGTAATAGACATGTACAACGGGAATTCAAAGTTCACGTCATATAATGAACCCGCGACAAGCGGTCCTGCAAAGTTGCCCATACTAGTAAATGTCGAGTTTAATCCACCAGCAAGTCCTTGGCGATTGCCTGCAATATTTGAAAAGTAGTTGGTAATCGCAGGTCGGATCATGTCAAAACCGATAAATACAATAAAGCTGATGATCATGATTGACCAATAGTGATGTGCAACTACTAATAAGAATAAGACTACTGCTGAATAAAAGAGCGAAATTTGAATAAAGGTCAATTCTTTGAAATACTTCATAAACTTATCAAATAAGAAGATTTGGAAGATAGCACCTGCTAAACCGCCGCCCATTATAGCGATAGAAATATCTTTTGGAGCATAGTGTGCTTTATCTGCAGTATATAAAGGATACAGTGTTTCAAAAGCTGCTAAACCGAATGCGAGTACGAATGTAATAATGATTGGTGTAATAAAAGCTTTGATATTAACTTTAGCTAATTCTTGCGGCTCTACAAATTGGTGGAAACCTTCTGTTGTTTCGCGTTTTGCGCCATGAATAAAGAATACCGAACAAAGAAAAGCTATAATCCCTAAACTTCCTGCAAAATAGAATGGCAGACGATGGGAAAATTCAGCCATAAAACCGCCGAACCCTGGTCCTAAAATAAACCCTGAGTTGATAATGGCAGACATATAGCCGAAGTTCTTAGCTTTATCTTGCGGCAGCGAAATATCCGCAATCATGCCTGTTACACCCGGCATGACCATACCAGCACTAAAGCCTCCGATAATTCTTGAAATAATTAATAATGTATAATTACCGCTCATCGCAAAGATAAATTCAGAAACAGAGAATAATATCAATCCGATACAGATAATGAGTTTTTTGCCTAATTTATCAGCAAGGTTGCCTCCGAATGGAGAAATTACCATTTGCGCTAATGCAAAGGCCGCAACAAGAATACCTAAATCACTTCCATTTAAACCTAAATCCTTTAAATAGACAGGTAATACAGGTACAACTAATCCAATTCCTAAGAAAACCAGAAATATATTAAAGTAAAGTGTGATTAATTGCTTACTCATGATAGCCTCCTTTATTGCGTATTTTACGTCGATTTTTGTAATGACTACCTATTATACACCAAAGTTATTCTATAGCTCAATCAAATAATTTTATCTTAATTTAGTAGCATTATTCCCTGATTATTTAAAATTTATGCTTCCTTTCAAGGTATGCCTAACCTACGCTTTTAATTGATATCTCCGTTAAAAAGATGTATTATATTCACTTAAGTCTGACAGAAAAGCACGTTTGCTGTCTGTTTTAGAAGCAAGACAATACATCCCTATGATGGATGAATGAAGAGAGAGGGCTTTAAAGATGCAATCACGATATATTGCACGCATATTTTTCGTTATACTGATGCTGATGACACTGCCATTAGACAATTTCTACCAATTCATGGCATTGAACTTATTTTTAGCATATATCCCTTTTGAATTGGTATGGTTAATAAAACTCTTTATACCTAAGCGCCGGTTTGAATGGCCGTTATTTATTATTTTCTCAGCGATTTTTATTTTAATCTTCCCTAACACCTTTTATATGGTGACGGATTTAATCCATTTGAATCAATTCGGTTTTAGTATTATGAATGGTGTGATCGCAACAGAATGGCTCTACTTCACTTATTTAGTCGGCGGCGTTTTATTTGCGCTGTATTGTTATATTTTAATCAATATCGAACTCTTCCACCTTACTGACAAACCTCTATTCAACTACATCCTTGTCATTACATTGATGATTGCAAATAGTGTCGGTATTGCGATGGGTCGATTTTTAAGATTTCACAGTGTATATTTGATCAATCAGCCGTTCTCGATTCTAAGAGATGTGATACACTTTTTCGATATTAAGGGTATCTTCTTTGTGGTCATCATGACACTCTTGCAAGGATTTGTATTGATCTTAGTGAAAGGAGTGCGAATGGCCAAATGATGATGCACTTACTACTCTTTTTAGCTATCACCATTATTTTGCAGCTGATAATCGGACATTTTATACATGAAATCGGCTTCTCGCTCACTGTCAGTATTGGATTAATGTGTCTGCCGTTAGGTCTCGGTTTATTCTTGCTTCAAATCATTTATTTTGAACAGAAATATCCGAATTGGGAAGTTGACTTGCGTACGAAATTACGACTCAAATATATGTATCTCATTACATTTGCAGAATATATTGCACTTTATGTATGTTTCTTTATGATATAAAGCAAAAGCGCATGCTGTACGGTGTCACTTAATTACAGTGCACCCGCAGCATGCGCCTTTTCTTATTTATTATAAAATTTACCTACTTATCAAATTAAGCCTAACCATTTCCAGTAAGTCATACTGAATACCAAAATTAAAATGTATCCGATAACTGTCAATGGTATACCAGATTTTAAGAAATCTTTTACTGTAAATGTTCCAGAACCATATGCCAGCATATTTTGCGGTGCACTTACAGGTAATAAGAAACCAAAGCTAATTACGAATTGTTGAATCAGCACAAAGCCGATGTTTTGATCTCCTAAATTCAAAGTTGCTGTCAGTGAGATAAAGACTGGAATCAAAGCGGATGATAAACTTGTCGCACTCGCAAAGCCTAAATGAATCAAGATGTTAAATAACGTAATTAATGCAATGGTTGCAATCAACGGCAAATGCTGCAAGCCCATTAAACCGAATGTTTTATCACTTAACCATTGCGCACCGCCTGTATTCAACAGCACATTACCGAGTGAGATACCGATACCAAAGACGATAATTGTACCCCATGGAATACGGCCTTCTGCCTCTTTCCATGTCATTACACCGATTTTAGGTGTCAGCATCACAGCCATTGCTACTAATGTAATAGATGCGGAGTCAATCGGATGGACGATTTTCTCTGTTGACCAAAAGAGCAGCAATAATACTGAAATAGCGATTAATCGCCATTCTCTAGGCGACACTGGACCTAGTTTATCCAATTCTTGACGAATCAATTCTTTACCGCCTTTGACTTCATCTTGTTCCGGCGGCATTACTTTCAACATAATGAAGTACAATGCAATCGACATTAAGATAGACCAAGGTGCCGCATATAAGAACCATTGTCCCCATGAAATATCATGACCGAAACTTTGGTTGATAAAGTTTACCGCAACAATGTTTTGGGCGGCTGCTGTTTTAATACCGATATTCCAAATCGAAACAGCTTGTACGGCTGTGATAATCAATAATCCAGCCAGCTTACTTTCCTTCGATGCTTTAAACGCCGCAATCATACCTAGCAAAATCGGTACGACTGCACCCGCACGTGCAGTTGCTGAAGGAACGAAGAAAGCGAGAATAATCGATACTAAAATAGCACCAATGACAATACGTTTGGTTTTATTTCCTACAATCGATAAAACCAGCAATGCTAAACGCTTATGCAAGTTAGTAACTTGCATCGCTGCTGCTAAGAATAACGCTGCCGCAACTAGGGCTACTGCTGAAGTAGAGAACCCGCTGAATGCAAGTTTCAACGCATTCCCTGTCCCAAATAAATCAGCACCGTGCAATGCAGCACCGTTTGCTTTCGGATTTCCTAATTTTTCTGCCAAATCCTGCACCGGACTGAATCCGAGCATTAATATCATCAAAGCTACAATCATCGTTGATGATACAGGATATGAGACCGCTTCTGTCACCCACATAATTACCGCAAATGCTAAGATAGCGAGTGAAACTTTAGCCATCACAGGAATACTGCTGCCTGTCGGAATCAGCATAATAGCGATTAACACTACAAAACTAATAATGATCCACAGTGGTTTAACTTTCTTGTTCTTTTTGTTAGCCGTTTTATCTTGTGTTTTTGCTCCTGACATAACATTTTCCTTCCTTTAAAGTTGACCCTGCTCATCTGTCGCAGAGCAACACTTAAAATACTATTAAATAGTAAGAAAGCAGTATGCTATGATATAGGACCCATAATTAATTACATCACGCTTTGACTTCCGATGCTTTTCTTAATATTTAATCTATTTCAATTTTATTATAACAAGAATGCGCTTACAAAATGGTTATATCTGAAAATTTGTAGAAATTTTCACAATAAATTCACAAAATGCAAAAGGAGACTCACTTATAAAGTCAGCCTCCTATTAGATTTAAATCAATACCAGTACTCTTCTTTTCAGTTAAATTTATTATTTATTTTTCAATGCCTTTTTAACTTCTTCTACTGCATCCGCAGAAGCTTGAAGTTGTGCTTTTTCATCATCATTCAATGTCGTTTCAACGACTTGTTCTACACCATTCTCGCCTAAAATAGTCGGCACACCTAAACAAATATCATTAAAGCCGTATTCCCCTTCTAAATACGTAATAGAAGGCAATAATCGTTTTTCGTCTTTTAAGATGGCAGCGGCCATTTCATAAATTGCGGCAGCCGGTGCATAATACGCAGAGCCATTACCCAATAAGCCGACGATTTCAGCGCCGCCTTTTCTTGTACGATCAATAATCGCATCAATTTTCTCTTGTTCCAGCAATTCAGTTAACGGAACACCGCCGACTGTTGTCGTACTTAATAATGGCACCATGGTATCGCCGTGTCCGCCTAACACTAAACCTGTAACATCCGTTTGCGCAACATTTAATGCTTCAGAGACAAATGTACGGTAACGTGCTGTATCTAATACACCTGATTGTCCTAAGACACGATTTTTAGGGAAGCCTGATAATTTATACACAGCATACGTCATCGCATCCACTGGATTTGTGAGTACAATAATCGTACTATCTGGTGCATAAGTTTTAATGCCGTCTGTTACTTGCGCCATAACCCCTTCGTTAATTTGAATCAAATCGTCACGGCTCATGCCAGGTTTACGTGCAGCCCCTGCTGTAATAACAACAATATCTGCACCTGTAATATCTTGATAATCAGAAGTGCCTTTGATTTTACTGTTAAAGTTTAAAATCGGACCACTTTCTGAAATATCTAATGCTTTGCCTTTAGCAGGTTTTTCATTATGCGGCTGATCCAGCAATACTACATCTGCCAAAGCTCTTTCAGCCACTATAAATGCTAAAGTTGCACCTGTATGTCCTGCACCGATAATTGCAATTTTTCTCTTACTCATCCTATTTCCCCCTTGATATGAATGATTGCATTTTTGGTTCACTTTTATCATAGCAAAGCCGAATATAATAATAAAGAAAACGCTTAATTTTGAATTTGAACCAATTGCGCCATATGTAATCCAAACATAAAAAAGCCCAGGTCAACTTTACCTGGGACTTAACATTTAATATCTTCCTGCAAAATGTGCAGTAGCTGAAATTGTAAACATGACACCGACAAAAATTGTTAAAATCAACAATAAAATCATGGTACGCGTATAGTGTTTGATAAACGCAGTGAAAAGCAAAACAGCGTTATAAATAAAGAATATACCGAATAACGTCAACACCACTGTCGGCATAGAGATGATTGTCGTAAAGAAAAAGATAATAATCGCAAATATAATATAAGGAAATACAATAAAATTACGCTCAAACTGAATACGTGAACGTGATTGTTCGTCTCTTTTCATTCTTCTTACTCCTTTAAAGTTAATCAGTTAAGGGATATCATGACCTAAAACTGCCGTATAAATATCAAACCATTCTTGATCGGTTAAACTAATATCTAAACCTTTAACCGCATCATTGATACGATCGATTCGGCTTGTGCCCATAATCGGCATAATAGTTGCAGGATGTTTCATCAGCCATGCTGTCGCAATCGAAGCTGGTGCTGCCTGATATTTTTGTGCTAAAGGCCCGATAATCGCCATGACACGTTTTGACTTTTCATCCTCAACATCCAGCAATTTACCGCCGGCAAGCGGACTCCACGCTGTGATTTTGACGTCATCACGATACATGTGATCAATGGTACCGTCATAAATCGGTGCTGCATGATAAGGAGAAACTTCAAGTTGGTTAACCGCTATATGTAGCTTATGGGATTTAATCCCTCTATTTAATAAATCATATTGATCGTTATTGAAATTTGAAACTCCGAATGATTTGATTTTACCTTCTTTTACTAAAATATCAAGGGCATCTCTGACTTCATCCGGATTCATCAGCGGTGAAGGTCTATGAATCAGCAATGTGTCCAAGTAATCTGTCTGCAGCGCTTCAAGCGAATGGTTGACAGATGCAACAATATGTTGGCGGCTTAAATCGTAACGATGCCCATCGAATTGTTCAAAACGGTCTGTCGGCAAAACAATTCCGCATTTTGAAACCAGCTCGATTTGATTACGCAATTCTGGAGATAACTTCAGTGCTTCGCCGAATAACGTTTCACACGTATAATCTCCATAGATATCCGCATGATCCATCGTTGTTACACCCATCTCCACGAGTTGATGCAAGTGGCGGTTAAGATCTTGCGGCGTCATTTGCCATTCATTTAATCGCCAAAAGCCTTGAATAATTTTGGAATATTCCACATTACGGTTAATTTGAACACGTTCCATTGATGTCTCTCCTCCTGATTTTTCAATTTCATTACAACCGTATACTAACCCTTGCTTAATTTGATAATGAGGTTCACTATTAAGTAGTGGGGGTTATAGTTAGATGTAAAAATTTTACTATTGTATTCCCCTCAAAATCCTTGTACTATTAAACGTTGTATCCATTATAGTGGCACCTTTATCTGTACGTCAATTTTCAGGTGAATTGCAGTGCATCCAGCTGATTGCGCAAACGTTCTTTATCCAAATTTTCGCCGATCAGCACAATTGTATTTTGTACTTCACCTTGAATAGGCTCGTAATCGGGCAGCCCATTGGCGAATTGGAACAGATAAGTTGTCTCAGGATCATCTCTGAATCTGACGTAACCTTTCAAACGGTAAATATTATCTGGCAAGCGCAAAATGAATTGATAGAATATCTGTCTGTCTATCGGTGCTGTGAAGGTATATGCGATGGAACTTATACCATGATGATGCAAATGACGATGACGTACGTCTTGTCTTGCAGTATCAAGTGCTTCTAACTCATCTATATTCACATGACCGTACGACGTGAAGTAAATCGTATCGTTAGGATTGATTTGTTTTAATGCAGTTTCAATTTTATGCTGCTCTTCTTGTCCGACTAAGTCAGTCTTGTTGACAATCAAAGCTTGGCTGACAGCGATTTGTTCTTCCATTAAAGCTTGAGTAGATGCTGTGTAGCGCTCGCGATTTAAAAATCTCGGCGCGTCGACTAAACCTACTACAAGCGGCGGATGGACGTATTGTGCAAGAGACGGATCAAAACATGCTTCAATGAGTTGGAGCGGATGTGCGATACCTGTTGCTTCGATGATGACAAATTGCGATTGTTTTTGATTGATTAATACTGATAATTGATTAATCAAATCTTGCTGTAAATCACAGCAAACACAACCGTTTTGTAGAGAAATTGTTTGAATTTTATCCCCTAAGATTTTACTATCAACATCAAAGTCACCAAATTCATTCATTATGACCGTAATTTTCTCATCTCTTTTTAATAATTGCTCAGTATAATATTTAAGGAAAGACGTTTTACCGCTTCCTAGAAAACCTGTTACAATACAAATAGATAATTTAGATTTATTATTTCGTTCCAATTTTAACACTCATTTCTAAAGGACTTAATGGTACAACCATTAATGGACATATTATATTATGTTTCAACTTGATTTAATGCAAGATATCTTCTAAAATCAATACATGCTTTAATTTTAACATGGCTTGTGAGTTGTCGACAAAAGACCTTGGATATTTTCTTAATTGTCACATCTCAAACTTTTACAACGAGACGGAACGATTTCCGGAACACAGAAAAATATATCGGATAGAATGTCTGGAGGAGAACTTATGACTGAAAAACTTAATTTAGGCGGGCGTTTATGCTTTAGTTTGTACAATGCTCAAAGACAAGTCAATCGCTACTACTCAAATAACGTTTTTAAGAAGTACAAATTAACGTACCCGCAGTTTTTAGTATTAACAATTTTATGGGAAGAATCACCAGTCAATGTCAAAAAAGTCGTGACTGAATTGGCACTTGATACTGGTACAGTATCTCCATTATTAAAAAGAATGGAACAAGTTGATTTAATCAAGAGAGAACGCTCTGAAGTGGATCAACGTGAAGTATTTGTTCACTTAACAGAAAAAAGCGAAGCCATTGAAGCAGACCTAGGCGGTGCTTGCAACCACTTAGGCGACATCTCAGGATTAAACAAAAAAGAAGAAAAAGAATTGAACCGTTTACTTGATAAACTTATCGATTCTTTAACAAAAGAAAACTCATAATTCTAACGCCATTAAAATTAGAGTGATAACTTGCAGTTTTTTCACTTTTAAGATAAAGCATTCAGGCTGAATCTTCTATTAATTAGAGGGTTCAGCCTTTTTCTTTACTCTATCTTCCAACACATCAGCACGAAAAGCAAACTTATTTTTAAATGTATTGTTTTTCATCAGTCCAATTGCTATCGCACTGCTTAATATCAAACAACTTAAAAGCAGCGAAGATTAGATGCTTTACCATTCAAAGTACATACATAATAGAACTACTAACTATTAAAAGCGCAAAACATGCTATGAAAGTTTTTAGCTGTTTTGCGCTTATTTCTATTAATATTGATTATAAAGTTGTATCTCGAAATATTTGCTGGCACTAATTTAATGTCACCATTTCATACAGTGCACCTTGCTCCTGCATCAAGTCAGTGTAAGTGCCTATTTCAATGATTCGCCCTTCCACCATGACCGCAATTCGATCAAATTGCGGCAACAATTCTAAATCATGTGTTGCTACAATCAATGTTTCGCTTTCTGAGAATAAACGATGCATGACATTTTGACTGTTCTCCCAATCCAGTGCACGTGTCGGTTCATCAATCAGCCAAACCGGTGCTGCTTTGAGGAAGAGTCTTGCTAAACAAAGCCGCTGCAGTTCTCCTCCGGATAATCCTTTTCCGCTTAAAGTAATGACGTAGTCTAAATCTATATACTCTAGTCCTAAATCATTTAATACCTTGCGCATTTCTTTATCATCTGCATCAGATAATAAATTATCGCGTACTGTACCGTCGAATAATTGCTGATGCTGGAGCAGCACATTAAAGACTTGTGCTTTTTGCTGTTCGGTCAAATCATACGTCGTTTGATCAGCATACTGCACACTGCCAGATGAAGTTTGATATAAACCTGCCATCACTTGCAGCAATGTACTCTTGCCTGAACCAGAAGGACCGACAATCGCGATTCGTTCACCAGGTTGAACGTTTAAATCAATGCCTTGCAGCACTGCATTCACTTGGTGTTCGTATTTAAATGACATGTGTTCTACTGTCAACGATGCATTAGAAGTACTATCTAAATCTACTTTATCTTTTTTGGCAGGTGCCCCTTTCAGCACACTTTCTAAATCTAATAATGCTTGATCAGTATCTGCTTTATAATATGCGACGTTACTCATTGAAACAGCTTGTTCAAACAACGTCAGCAGCATTAAAACAATACTTGTCAAATAGATAACATCCAACTGTCCGTTCTGCACTTGTGTTACACCTAATGCGACACAAAAGAATAAAGCAATCATGGACACAAGGTCTAATGCAAATTCATACAACGTCAGAAATCGTTGTTCTTTTCTTTGTGTTCGGCTGTAACTTTCTAAATGGTTAGTGACAGATTGACGATACGCTGTTTGCTTATGGAATCGTTCAAGTTCTTCATATCCTTCCTTATAATCGAAGTACCGACTTAAGAAATCAGCTTCTTCTCGTGCAGCACGTTGTTGCTGCAGTTGTGCACGCTTTGCACATAACCATGGCAATATACCTAATGCAATCAGCATGCTGACTGCCAATAACACAGCATGTGCCCAAGAAAAGAAGAACAGCGTAATCATCGTCAGTGTCGCAGTTAATCCGATAACGACTGGCGGATAATATACTCTTAAATAGATATTCTGCAGTGCTTCAACACTTGAAACCATACGCGCAATCAAATCACTCGATTTAAACTTTCGGTAAATATCAGGTACGACTTGAATCAAACCATTGAAAAATTGCGCACGTACATCTCTCAACATAGTAAAGGTTGTGCGGTGCGATAAAATACGTTCAAAATAGCGCATGACCGCACGTACCATTCCGAATAACTTCACACAGACGACTAAGACAATCAAACCATAGAGCGGTACATTTTGTGCTGCTTGTGTAATCATTAAACCGCTTAAGAAGAACATACCGATAGCAACTAAACTGCCGATAACGCCGAATAAGATGGCCAATCCTAAATCTTTATCTAATTTGAATTGAATACTGCGCCGCTTCATTGTCTATCACGTCCTTTATGCCATTGCGTCGAGATGTCATTATCATCGGCTGTAATGCGACCTTTTTCCATATAAATACGACGTTTTGCTCGACGAATGGTACTTTCTCTATGTGCAATCATAATCACTGTACGGTCATGAAAGTAAGCTTTTAACGCTTCTTGTATCACGCGCTCTGTCCATACATCCAATCCCGTTGCAGGTTCATCAAACACAACAAGATCAGGCTGGGCTAATAAGACGCGTGATAATTCAATGCGCCGCATTTGACCGCCGGACAACATCTCTCCGCCTTCACCGATGAAAGTGTCGATACCTTGTGGCAGCTGATTGATTTTATCCGTTAAACCTACTGCATCCAATACTTGATGTACGTGTTCATCTGACACTGTTTCAAACATCGCAACGTTATCTTTAATAGAAGCATTAAAGATATACGGCTGCTGGCTTAACACACCCATGCGCAGCTGCTCTGATTGTATCGAGATACTGCCTGAAGTCGGCGGCAATGCTTGTAGTATCAATTCGGAAAGCGTGGTTTTGCCTGCCCCGCTCGGTCCTACTAAAGCAATATGTTCACCTTGATAAATATCAAAGTGTGCATCCATCACTGCATCGCTTTTAGCACCAGGATAGCGATAATCCACATGTTCCAATCGCATCAAAGGTGCTTGCTGTTGATTGATTATATGTGTGCGTTCAGATTTAGTATCATTACTGTTATCTAATGTTTCAAAGACCACATCTGCAGCACCTTCACTTTGTTTACCGGTATGAAACGCCTGCCCTAAATCTTTGATCGAATTGTAAAATTCAGGTGCTAAAATAATTGCGACAGCCGCTGTTTCAAAAGTGACGCTATGAAACAATACCAAACCTAAACCTGCTTCTAATGCGACAATTCCTATACCTAGTAAACTGATAAATTCAAGCATCAGTCCTGATAAGAATGCACTGCGCAATATTTTCATTGTTAAATCCCTAAAACGTGTACTTTCATTGTAGATAGCGTTTGTAGCTTGGTACGAACGATTGAACAGCTTCAAAGTCACCAAACCTTGTGCAAGGTTTAAGAAGCGTTGGCTGAATTGTGTTAAGTACGTCATTTGTTCTTTAGATTCATCACGTGTCTTAAGTCCGAAAATAATATAAAAGACCGGAATAAATGGTGCAGTGACCAGCATAATCAATGCTGTATTCAGATGAATAAAGCACATCGTAATGATAATCACCAGCGGTATCATAATCGCTCTGAAGACTTGAGGCAGATAATCTTGATAAAACGGTGTAATGCCATCGATACTTTCTGTCATCACACTCATTTGCTTACCAATCGGCTGAGGGATTCTGCTGTTTACCATACGCAGACGCAAATTCCGTTTCACTTTATAAGCAAGCTGCGTTCCTATCCATTGATTCGCCATATTTAAGACAGCACGCAGTAATAAAGCACCTAATAAGATGCTTAATAGTACACTCACAGCAATATGATGATTCTGTTTGATCAACATCGCATCTAACACTTTAGCGATGGTCACATTTTGTACCACCACAATAACGGCTAAAGCTGCACATATTATGCCCATTATTATGGGATAGTGTATATATTTCAAAGCATAGTGCATTAAATTCTTCATTGTTTTCACCCTTATGTATTTATCTGAAAGTGATAAAACAAAGGTGGAACACGTATGTGTATCAAGCATACTTGTCCCACCCACTGTGTTTGGTTTCATCTTTTCTAAGATGTAACGACCTGATTGTTTTCTCAAGTAGTCATTTGTGTCAAAAATGTCTTATCTTCAACTTAAAACATCTATGTAGCTATTTCAATTTTTTCGTCTTAGAATTCTTTTTAATTTTGAATTTATCATTCAAGATTCTGTCATAATTACACCCATCCTCATGCTACATCTTAAGTCCTATCTTTCAAATTCCTTCAATAATTAGTAGCACAAAGAATTTTTATGTGCTATCATAAAAGTTGTTTCAACAAGTATTTACATACTACAATTAAAACTATTAATCACAAATAAGGATGGTACGCTATGTTATTGTTAGAATTACTCAAAGCGTTGATTCTGGGAATCGTTGAAGGATTAACAGAGTTCGCACCTGTTTCCTCAACTGGGCATATGATTCTCGTTGATGACATGTGGTTGAAATCCCCTGATTTCTTAGGGTCTCAATCCGCATTTACATTTAAAATTGTCATTCAGCTCGGATCAGTCTTCGCCGCAGCATGGGTATTCAGAAAACGTTATTTTGAAATGCTGCACATTGGAAAATATAAACATGGAGCACAAGCACCAGATACAGCCGAAGGCGAAACGTTAAGCAGAACTGCACAAACAAAACAAAAACGTTTAACTTTATGGCATGTATTAGTCGGGATGATTCCTGCAGGTATTTTAGGTTTATTGTTTGACGACTTTATCGAGAAATACTTATTCAGTGTGCCGACGGTTATGATTGGCCTTTTATTAGGTGCTTTCTATATGATTTTCGCACAAAAATTCAGCCGCCGTTATGCACATCGTGAAACAATTGATCAGATTACTTACTTGCAAGCTTTCGTTATCGGTTTATCGCAAGCGGTCGCAATGTGGCCGGGCTTCAGCCGTTCAGGCTCTACAATTTCAACAGGGGTATTAATGAAATTGAATTATAAAGCCGCATCTGACTTTACATTTATTATGGCTGTACCGATTATGTTAGCCGCAAGCGGTTTATCATTAATCAAACATATCGGATACATTCATTTGAATCATATCCCATTCTATATTATCGGTTTCTTAGCCGCATTCTTATTCGGCTTACTGTCAATCCGATTATTCTTAAACTTAATCAACCGTATTAAATTAGTACCTTTTGCGATTTACCGTATCATCTTAGTTATCTTTATCGCTATTCTTTATTTCGGATTCGGTATCGGCAAAGGCATTTAATACAGAAGACAACCAGCACAAATTGCGTGCTGGTTGTTTGTGCTTCAAACACCTATCTGCACAATTGCTTTGACCCTTAAAAAAAGTAGTGTATGATACAAATGTATTCGTTTATCCCTGTCTGACTCAGGGTATTAAGTAGTTATATACTAATAAATGGAGGCCACTCAAATGGAGAAGAAAAGATTAATTAGAACATTGTTAACGGTACTGCCTATCATTCTTGTGCCTTTAATTGTAGAACGTAAACGCATCAAGGATCATCCTGATGTGAAAAAAGTGAATGATAAAACTGCAAACTTAAGACAAAATGTTTCTGACAAATCATCGCAATTTGCGAGCAATGTATCAGATAAATCTTCTAAAGCAGCAACGGCGGTTTCTAATAAATCTTCTGACCTTAAACAATATGTCAGCGAGAAGAAACAAGAAATGGAAGAAAAACGCCAAGCTAAAAAAGAAGCAAAAGCCAATGACCCTGAGCGTATCAAAGCAAAAGGCGATAAATTAGAGAAGAAAAACGAAAAAGAAGCTGAAAAGATGGCGAAGAAATTAGAGAAGAACATCGAGAAGCGTCAAAAACAAGAAGATAAAGACGCAGAAGCAACACGCAAACGCCTCGTTAAAGAAATGAAAGACGCTCAAAAGTATGAGAAAAAAGTAGGTCTCGTACCAGGCGGACAATCTGATAAACAGCTTGAAAATAAAGGCGAAGAACTTGAACAAGAAAATAAAGATGAAGCTTATGACATGAATCGTATTTTAGAAGACCGCATTGAACAACGTTTAAAAGCAGAAGAAGAAGACAGACGTACTAACCAAGAAGAACGTATTGCGGAAATTCAAAAACACGAGAAAAAGCCGAATCTCTAAATGACACAAGTGATTATTGACGGAGATGCTTGTCCTGTTACAGATTCAATTATCCAATTGACTGAAGGGACAGGCATTTTTGTTGTGTTAGTACGCAGTTATTCCCACTTCTCAATGCGAGATTATCCTGAACATGTCAAAGTTTCATATGTAGATGACGGTCCTGATCAAGTCGATTACAAAATCGTCCAGCTTGCACAACCTGATGATATTGTCGTCACACAAGATTACGGTTTAGCAAGTCTGTTAATCGGTAAAATCCAGTATGTTCTTCATCATAATGGTATGCTATATAGTGATAAGAATATGGCACAACTATTGGAACAGCGTTATTTGAATGCACAAACCAGACATCAAGGCAAACGACATAAAGGTCCTAAAAAGTTCTCAGATGAAGCACGTGCAAAATTCGAACAATCCTTCCAGCGTGTCATAGCACAGATTTCTTCTTAGGAGATGAAAAGCATGAGTAAAATAAAACGTATTGCAGTCTATTGCGGAGCAAGCAAAGGCAAAGACGAAATTTATATGCAGCAGGGTTATGCTTTAGGCAAGTATATGGCGGAGCATGGTTATGAACTTGTCTTTGGTGCAGGTTCTGTCGGTATTATGGGCGCAATTTCTGATGGTGTATTAGATAATGGCGGCAGTGCAATCGGTGTCATGCCTAAAAGTTTAGATGATAAAGAAATTACCAGCCAGCGTTTAACAGATTTAGTACTCGTAGATTCATTACATGGACGCAAAGCTGAAATGAGCAAACGCGCAGATGCTTTTATTTTAGCACCCGGTGGTGCCGGCTCATTAGAAGAATTCTTTGAAACATACAGCTGGGCACAAATCGGTATTCACACAAAACCAATGGCAGTCTTTAATATCAATGGTTTCTTCGAACCGCTTCAACACTTAATCGATGAAATGATCAAAGCTGGTTTTATCGATGATAAATACCGCTCATTAGCACCGCTTTACAACGACTTAGACAGCTTATTCAACGGTCTTGAACATTACCATTCTGTCGGCACACGTACCTATGATTAATAAACAACATAAGAAAAGAGAGCAGCGCTTCAACATGCGTTGCTCTCTTTATTCGTTCAGCTTCTTATAATATCTGACTTGTTGTCTTAACGGATGGATTTTAGAAACAGTAGGCAGCTCGAAATCATCAAAATGCTGCATACCGATTTTATCCATTACGCGGCGTGATGCTGTATTTTCTGCTGCTGCTAAACTATAGACTTCATCAATACCTTTTTTTGCAGCATACTCCAATACCGCTTTCGCCCCTTCTGTGGCTATACCGTTATCCCAAACTTCTGGGATTAAGCGCCAGCCGATTTCATAAAACGGCAATTCTTTAAATGGATACTTACTGTTCTTAGGCAGATAATTCAACCCGACAAAGCCTATCCATTCACCGCTCTCTTTGAGTTCTACCGCAAACAACCCGATGCCTTCTCTTTGGAGGTTGTTCTGCATGGCTTGCATATCCAATTCAGATCGTCTGTAACTCAAAATGCTCGGGAAGAAGCGACGCACTTGCCGGTTAGCATTCATTCTTTGAAACGGCAATAAGTCTTTTTCTTCCCAATCTCTTAACTTTAAACGTTGTGTTTCCAAATATACGCTCATTTGATTCCACCTCGTATACCCATTCAATCTCTTGTGATCGCGTAAAAAATGATATACAAAAAAGCACTGTAGCAAAGTAGATTGTACTCTCGTTCTTATACATGGTTGTTATCACTGCACTTCACTTACGAGTGCCCTTCACACTATCTATTTGATTGTTAACTGCAAAGCTGCAGTAGATTGCCCTCAAATTAAGCTTGAGGATATTCAGAGCGTGTGTTGTAACTGATCAGTTGTATTGTGACCGGAACTTCTTGCAGACGTTCTTTCTCGCTTTTAGGCGCAGTAAATACAACGTCTACAAAGTCGCCTAAGTGGCTCAACTGATATGTAGCTTCAAAAGTATCTGTATCCGACTCGAAGTTTGGTTTTTGCGCAACTCTGCGTTTAACTTGTGCAGAAGGTGATGTATGTTCATACCCCGTAATTTTTTCAATTGCTTTGCCGACTTCTCTTAAAGTCATTTGTTTGCCTTCTAATTCGAAAAATTGTTGTTCGTGCATGGTTTAATCGACTCCTTTAGTTCGTTACTCTGTTACCTCTTTCATACCCTTTAGGCTTTTTGTGCAAACGCCTAAGGCTGCTTCGTTGTGTCCTGCTCTTGTTGTTTTGAATTTGTCTTAGACTTAGAGGTTGAAGTCTCAGACTGTGCAGATGAATCTGTTTTGTCTTTTGCTTTGTCTTCTTTTGCTTCTTTTGCTGCTTTATCTTTTTCCTCTTGTTTTGAACGTTGCTTAGCACTTTCAGTCGCAACTTTATCTTTGACTTCGTCTTGTAATTTATCAACACGTTCTTGTGTCGCTTTTTCTTCTTTTTCAAGCTTATCTTTTGCTGCTTTTAATTTTTTATTTTCCTTTTCAAGCTTATCGATATCTTTCTCTAGCGCTGCCTTTTCATCGCTCTTTCCGCAAGCACCTAACACTAAGGTTGAAGCCAGCAGCAGCATGATTACCTTCTTCATTTGATTTGTACTCCTTTAATCCTCAATCCAGCTCATCATTGCGCTGATTTTCTACTTATATTTTACCATGTATCGTACGTTGCTTCATAGTTTACAATCAAACCGCAGAAAATTTTCGCTTTCGATGCGTCTGTGATTGATTTATACGCTTAACTTAGTCATAATATTCTTGATTGATAAAAAGAATCGAGGAGGTTTGCAATATGCCTAAATCCACGGAACGGTTGATGCGTGAAAATAATGTTAAGTCGCTGCATTTGAATAATACCGACCGAGAAATATTCGAAAGCTACATGACTTATATTCGTGCTGATCTGCGTGTCAATCCCCACGATTCTGAACGTGTACTGAACCGTATATTAAGACAGCTGCTTAAATCAGAGAACCAAGGGATGCTGGCCATGGATTTCTTTGACCATAATCCTAAAGCGCATGCGGTGAAAACCATTAAAGAATTAAAAAACGAAACCTTAAAGAACATCTTTAAATATGTATGGCATCATATCTTGTTTTTACTCGGGATATTCTGCTTCTTTAAAGGCTTCATCGGTTTCTTTATAGGCGCAAAGCCGATTTATTACTTTACGTTTCCTATTGTAGTCCTGGCTGGATTGTTCATCATTTTCTTATTCGTATGGTGGACGTTCAAAACCGTACAAATCCAAGCCTTTAACAAGTCGAATTGGGTGTGGATATTAACCTACGTCGTGATTTTTGCATTAATTGCATTGCTCTTTTACGTCTTATATATCCCGCAATCTTATTTGGCTTTTGGTCCATCTATCCAAATCAATAACTGGACCTTTATCATTATTTCATTTATCATCACACCTATCGCGTTCTATATTGATCATCACTTCATAAAACAAAACAGCAATACGTATTTATAAACAAAAACAGCAATACGTATTTATAAACAAAAACAGCAATACGTATTTATAAACAAAAACAGCAATACGTATTTATAAACAAAAACAGCTTCAAAAGCAAAGTTATCCAACCTGCTTTTGAAGCTGTTCTTTTATTAGATGATTCCGCTTAATTGATTAAAATCGCTAAGAAGAACCACACTACCATAATAATCATTACAATAGCTTGTGCTGCAGTACTGGCAAGGAAGCCTACAACTGATCCGAAACTTGCTTTTATAGCAGTTGCCGGATCCTTTTGCAAAATCATTTCTACAACAAATACCGCAATAAGCGGAACTAAAATAATGCCGAATGGCGGGAAGATAAAGCAGCCTAAAATAACACCGATAAGTGCCGTGATTTCGCCTGCTTTAGAGCCGCCGAAACGTCTTGTGAAATACTGACTCATCATCAAGTCTGCTAAAAAGATAAAAATCGTTAAGATAATCATGGAAATATAGAAGACCCATGATAATTTTCCGTTGTGGAAACCGATCTGGTAAATCAAGAAACCGATCCACATTACCGGCATTGATGGAATGACCGGCTTAACCAGTCCAATAAATGCAATCACAAAACATGCAATAATAAATAGCCATAAAATCGTTGCGACCATGCTTAACCTCTTTCTGATTCGATAAATTTCTGCTCTTTAGTAAAGAAGATTAATATCATACCTAAAGCTAAAGAAGCAGCTGATACATAAAACACATTCCCTAATCCTACAATTTGACTCATCACACCGCCAAGTAAATTTCCGCATAATTGACCAATAACCATCGCGTTCGCAAACAGTGTTGAAGAATAACCTGGGAATTCAGGTACAATATCTTGGAAATACGTAATACCTAAACCTAATAAGACAGCTAAGAACATAGCTAAGAAGACTTGTCCGACCATCATCATATAAACATTATCGAAGACACCGATACTAAAGAAAAACAGTGTTCCAAAACATGCGCCGAAAATCAACAGCGTACGTGTTTCTAATTTGGCAGATAAAACACCTAAGATAATCATAAACGGTACTTCTAAGCCTGCACATAAGCTTGCTAGTATCCCAACATAGTCTTCACTCTCATGCAGATATTTCGTTACAAACAGCGGCATATTTAAAGTATACATCCACTGACCGATATGCAGCAGGATAAAGGCAATAAACGGAATCAGCAGTTTCATATTTTTGAACATACTTGGTGCTCTCTTTTCAACATGCGGGCCGTCCCCGATAGAACGCTTGACCGGCACTTCTTTGAAGAAGAAGACTTGAAGAATTAATGTTAATAAGATTACAACAATTGTTCCGCCGAATAATCCGGCATAGCCCATCGTACCGTTTAATACAGCACCGATTAACGGACCGAATAAGAAACCAAATGAGAACATCGAACGCAAAACAGTATTCGCAAATTTAGCGCGTCCTCGTGAAGATGAAGCATTAATCGACTCACGTGCTGACGCATAAAGCTGCGGCATCGCAGGTGCGAATAACCCTTGGAAGATGGCATAAAGTGCAATGTATAACCAAATACTATGCACATAGAAGTAAATACCAAAACTCATTGCGCCCATAAACAGCGCACAAATAATAATTAATTTACGATTCACACCGCCTCTATCAGAGAAACGTGCAACAATCGCATTGACACTGAATTGACTGATTGCGGCTAATGCCAGCAATAAACCGA
Source organism: Staphylococcus sp. EZ-P03 (assembly GCF_003344575.1). Taxonomy (NCBI): domain Bacteria; kingdom Bacillati; phylum Bacillota; class Bacilli; order Caryophanales; family Staphylococcaceae; genus Staphylococcus; species Staphylococcus sp. EZ-P03. The sequence continues at coordinate 148,709 of NZ_QPMO01000015.1, forward strand.
ATTGCGATGTCGTCATGCCTAACTCATTCGTAGCAAAGAGCACTAAATAAGGAATGGTAATCGCAATCCCCATACCGATGAGCATCATGTTTATGACAAATAATTTATAGTTTTTAATATGCAGTAACTCTGCAAACATATTCTAACCTCACTCAACAATTAATAGTAACTACTAGTTTAATCAATTTAAAGCTTATTTGGAATAGATAGACATAATTTTTATGGATTTCTCATATTATTTCTTTTCCACATTAAAAAGACATCCAGCACGATACGGATGTCTTTGTGATAGTTTGCATTCAATACTCAGCGTTATGCTTCTGGCTTTTCCGCAATATCATTGACCACTAAATCAACGAATGATTCTACTTGCGGCAATTGCAGCATGCTGGAGTCATAACTCAAATAAGTTGAACGCACTAATGGATGTGTTTCAATATCAACTTGTTCAAAATCAAAACGCTTCGGATCTAAATCTTTAATCATAATTTCCGGCAGCACCGTCACACCGACACCGCCAACAAGCATTTCTTTGCATGTAGCAACTTGGTCTACAGATATCATTGCATGATAATCTTTGCCTAAGTTGCGGCCATACCATTCTTTGATTTGATTAATATAAATCGGGTCTGCTTGGAACTCGATAAATGGTAATTCTGGTGCTTGGTCTCTCTTGCCTTTGGGGTAAATAAAGAAATGTTTGTCATTGAATAAGTATTGGTTGTTCAAATTTAAAATTTTACTGCCGCGGATAATCATAATGTGATAGTCTCGATGATGTGCTTTTATGTGATCACTGGAACCCACGCGTACTTGAATTTCTACATTCGGATACTTATCGTTATAATGACTCAGCACTTCAGGCAGCAATGTTTGACCTATCAAAGAAGAGCACCCTATAGAGATTGTACCGTTGACTTCTCCCATATGGGCTTGCATCTTATCAAAGAACAAACGCTCGCGTTTCAGCATATCTCTGGCATGTTCTATGACCATTGCGCCCTCAGTCGTAGTAATCAGCTGCTTTTTGGTACGTATAAAGATATCCACTCCAAATGCATTCTCTATCGCTTTTAATCGCTGTGTTACAGCAGGTTGAGAAATATATAAAATCTCAGCTGCTTTACGCAATGTACGCGTTTCGTCTAACGTGATTAACAATCGGTAATCCTCAATCTTCACACTTTATCCTCCTAGATACTTCAATCCATTTCTAATAAATAAAACCATGCGGCAGTCAATCTGACAGCATGGCACCTTTCATACAAACATCTTTTGTACATGACATGCAGCGTGATAACCAGCTCATGATTTGTCGCGGTGATGATGCGTCGTATGTTTATCGTTTAAATATTTATGTTTAATCTTATTATAGCAATACATAATATTTTCTTGCATACTCGCAAAGTCATGATCGATTTTCATCATCAATTGATGCGCGATAATGTATGCTTCATGATATTGCTTCTTCGAAATCTGCTTTGTCTCTAATGCACGTAACAAGTCATCTTCATCAACCAGCTCATATTCTCCGTTAGGCAGCACAATGACGTCTAGACATAAGTCCACTGTACGTGCTTTGCCCTTTTGTGTAATATTCTTGATGTTGATATCAAAATAATATTCAAGCGGGTTGCCTTTTTCATCTAGCATCACTGTTATACTGTAGCGTTTCTTATCGGGAACGATCTGAAGCCACTGATAGTTGTTATCTGCGACAACAATCGTCTGTCCCACGACTGAAACCTTTAAAGGTTCCTTTACTTTCTTCATTGTGATTAGACCAATGATTCCTTTGAATTTATTATTATTCACCTTAACTTCAGTATAATCTCTTTCAATCAGACGACGCCAGTGACGTTTATCGATGTATTTTACTTTCACAGTCACCAACTCCTTGACATTATTATATAAAACTGTCACATACATGTCACTCAATGTTTGATATTCTTTACATTATTGCAATAAGAAGCACACCTTTTACACATTAATAAGCGATAGTGCCTTCCCTTTGTTTTTCCCCGCAATATAAAATACCGTACTTATCTGACATAAGTACGGCTGCATAAAAACATAAGGCTGCCCCATTTGCAGCCTTAGTGTTAACTCGTTTTAATTTTTCCAAGGAAGAAACTGTCGACTGCACTTAAGTTTCCTCTCCAAGTAATCTTACCGCTGGAAGGCGTCGGCTTGCTGTCTCCTAAAAAGATACTGACATCTTTTAAATGGATATAGTTTGCTTCTCCGTCAGATGATTCAGCTGCTTCGCTTGCCCCGGCAAGTCCTTCGCTGAATTCTTTAGAACGTTTATTTCCGCCTTTAAAATACTTGCTTTGTGTTTCAAAGTACTCTGATGCTGAAATCAATGTCCCTGTAACAATCGCACCGTTAATCATGAGTGTAATATCCAATGAAAAGTCATCTTGATTTGCGGCTTGTACAAAGGATTCTAATACATCATCTTTAGCAGAATTACTACTCATTTTAATCACCCCTCTTTGTTTTATTTAAGAATTGTGGGTATCATCATTACTTTCTAACCACGTTTTAGTTTCTTCTTCAGTTTTCTCTTTTTGCTTTTTCTGGGTTTGAGCCCTTTTTGTTTTCCTAGTACTTTTTTCGGGCTTTTGTTTTTGCTTTTCTTTTTCATTTTCTTGAGACGTTTTTTCAGATCTTTCTTCATCTTCTTTAGTTTTTTCTGATTGCTCTTTTTCATCTTTATCATCCTTTTTGAACATTCTAGAAGTTGAGTTTCTTAATCTTTTAATCCTATTCTTTGCGGAAAGATTAAGTTTAGAACCTCTTTGCTTAAGCGTTTGTTTTTCTTCTGAAGTATCTTCAGAAGTTGTCGCTTCCTTTTTTCCGGCATCATCTGCCTTTTGTTGCTTATTAGTTGTACTCCCTGTACTTTTCTTTCTGCTTGAAGCAGATGTCTTCCTTGCCGGCTGCTTTCTTCTTGAAGATGTTTTCTTAGTTGCGGATGGTTTCTCCTCTTCTGAAGCTTCAGACTCATCTGACTGCTTTACTTCAGAAGCTTTTGTGCTGTTAGATTTTCTCTTTCTTGCTGGTTTTCTTTTAGCAGCTGTACCACGCTTAGGTTTAGAAACTACCGCTTCTGTTTCATCCTTATCTTCTGCATCATCTGCTTTCTCTGATGATGCTTTATCTTCCTCAGTTTTACCCTCTGATTTTTCATCGTTGTCTGATTGTTTTTCCTCTGAATCAGAATCAGTAAATTTTGAGTCTTTCTCTTCTGTTGCTTTTTTAGAAGCAGGTTTTTCTGACTTAGCATCTTCTTCTTTTGACGCTTCAGACTCTGAATCATCTTCGTCTAGCTCGTCTTTTGATTGATTACTTTCTTCTTTATCATCAGATTCTTCTTTGTCAGACTCGTCCTCTGATTTAGATGATTCAGTTTTAGAATCCTCTTCAGAATCTTCATCTTGTTCAGAATCAGGTGTTTTCGAAGACGAGTCATCTTCTGATTTAACATCTTCATCTGAAGTATCTTCAGATTCTTTTTCATCCTTATCTTCTACATCTTCTGATTTATCTAACGATGCTTTATCTTCCTCAGTTTTATCTTCTGATTTCTCATCGTTGTCTGATTGTTTATCCTCTTGATCAGAATCAGATGCTTTTGAGTCCTTCTCTTCTGTCTCTTCTTTATCATCAGATCCTTCTTTGTCAGACTCGCCATCTGATTTTGATGATTCAGCTTTAGAATCCTCTTCAGAATCTTCATCTTGTTCAGAATCAGGAGCTTTTGAAGACGTGTTATCTTCTGATTTAGTATCTTCATCTTCTGATTTAGTATCTTCATCTTTTGATGTGTCAGGCTCTGAATCATCTTTGTCCAACTCATCTTCTGATTGAGCACTCTCTTCTTTTTTATCAGATTCATCTTCTTCGTCAGACTCGTCTTCTTCTAACTCATCTTCAGATTGAGTACTTTCCTCTTCATCATTTGATTCACTTTCTCCTGTGTCTTCTTCTGGTTCATCTTCTGATGATGTTTCTTCTTCATCAGGTTCTGTTTCTTTTGTGTCATCATCATGATCTAAAGAGGTTTCATTGGATGATTCGTTTTCTGATGTTTCCTCATCTGAGTTTTCGTCTTCTTCGTCTGATTCTGTTGCTTCATCTGAATCTGTTTCTTCTTCTGCTGTTTCTTCTTGGTTTGTCTCTTCTTCATCTTCTGTGTCTGTATCGTCATCTGCGACGAGTTCGTTTTCATGAGTGTCTTCATCAGATTCATCTACATAAAGCTTGTCTTCTTTGTGGAATGGGTTGAGTTTAGAAAGCAGTTTTTTGCGACGGCTTGGTGCTGACAGATAACCGACTGAGGCGCCGACAATTGTTCCTGCAATCGTTTGTGTAAGTGTCAGCTCACGTTGTTTTTGCTTTTGCAGTTTTTTCTTTAGTTTCTTTTTTGACTTTTTACTCATGCTTATCCTCTCCATCTCGCTGCTTATCAGGTGATGCATTTTCTAATTGAGCTTGGTTGCTTTCGTTGAGTTTGTTTTCTAATTCTTCAACTCTCTTTTGAAGTGCTTCATTTTCATCATCGCGCTTTTTAGCAAATTCTGTTGCTCTAGAAGTGAGATAAGGATCTGTTTCCCACCAATCTAGGCCGATTTCTTTAGCTTTATCGACTGATGCAACAATTAAACGGATTTTGATAGATAATAATTCAACATCTCCGATACCGACTCTGATGTCACCAGCAATAACGACACCTTTATCTAATACTTTCTCTAATACATCGACTAAGTTACTCGTTCCGTTTGAAGCAGGAGGCAGTTGTTCATTTGCCATAACTTATTCTCACTCCCTTGTTATCATTCGAATATGACATCATTACATCAATCTTCCTAATGGACCTAGGTCAATGTTTAAGTCTTCATCATCTAAACCGAAAACTTCTTTCAGCTCTTCCATTTTTTCTTCTAAGTCCATTAAGGCGATACCTAAGTCCTCGATTTGTTCTTCTGTCAGTGTGCCGCCTTCTACACGTCTGATAGCGTGGCGTTCGACAATTTCTCTTAACAGCTCGATGACTGTCATCACTAATTGCGCTAATCCATCTTCAGCATCATCTTGTCCTATATTAATACGTGCATTATTCTGATTGATCTGTGGCATCTAGAAGTTCCCTCCTTTGTTTTTCGAATTCGTCAGATGTGATATCGTGCCGGTTATTTTCGTAAGACTGAACCAACGTTTCAACAGAAGAAATCAAAATGCGCAAGTCTAAATAAACCAAATCAATACCAGCAATGGAGATGATTAAGTCACCTCTGATTGCGACACCTTTATCCAAAATGACATCTAAAACATCTATGAGCCCAACTTCTTTATTTTCTATGGTTTCTCTTGTTGACGGCATCTACATACACCTCACAATTAATTAAAGCTAGAAAAATGGTATGCAGGCCAAGGGCCTGTTGCTTCTATACGCCAACCTTCTTCTGGCAGTTCGTTTTTTTCGTTATCGATAATCTCTAAGAACGCATCAACTTTGTCTTTTGGTAAAAGATAGACACTGTTGTAAACCATTTCTTCTTTTAATCCGGTCACATCTCTTCCCCAATTCTTCTTAATAGAGTAATCTACTGCTAATGCTTTGATTTTTTGATGCAATGCTTCTCCGACACGGTCTTTCTCATTTTCAAGTTCTGTATCTACAAACGTATCGATTTTTTTCTCCGCAAAGAAACGTTTGCCTTTTGACATACCATCGAGTTCGCGGCGTTTTTCTTCGACATTTTTATTATGCTTGCTGATTTCCTTTTTCAACTTGTTGTCATCTGTATAAAGTTTCAATGTCCATTCTTCTTTGTCTTGCAAGAAATCGAATGTCGCATTGATTTTTTCTTCAACATCTTGAATTGTGGATTTTAAGCTGTCTTTTGTTTTATAAATCGTACAGAATTTCAACGGAATCAGCGTGTAGTTCTGGTAGAGCGTTTCAATCGTTTCATGATGGTGAAAGGCTTTTTCTTGAAGCCATTCCATGTCGTTATCGATTTTATTTTCAATCACAGATTCAGAGTATTCATCTCCATCTAAATCACAAACGATACTAGTAATATTGTCATCAATCGGTACAGTGTATAAACTGCCCTTTTTATCAAAACCTGTTAAAGAAGGTAGTTCGGTGTCTTCAAGTTCCGATGCTGGAACAAGTGCATACAAATATAACAAATTCTCCATTATCTATTCATCTTCCTTCTGTTCAATCATTGCTTCAACTTCTTCAATTTCTTTTTGTTTGGCAGTTTCGTAGCGTGCAAGCAGCTCTGCTTCCTTCTCTTTATATACATCTTCTGGAATTTCGCCTAATTCCATCATCATCTGAAGTTGGATGAGTTTTTGTTCAATTGTCGGAAGGTCATAGAGTTCCTTGTCTGCCTCTTCTTTGACTTTTTTAGCGATGGCCGTCAAAGTTTTGATTGAGCCGTATATCAACATTTACATCCCTCATTCAATGTTAAGACGGATATTCACAAAGTTATACGCTGCCCATGGTCCTGTATATTTGAAATCAACTTTATCTTTCCATTCTTCATGAAGTTGATTGACCTTATCATCAAATGCTTGATCATGTTCGCTGTCGACAAGAAATGCTGCGTTTAACAACATTTTCTCGCTTTGCGGTTCATTAGATTTAGCAGCCGTACTGATATTTGCGAGCGGTTGATAAATATCCTCTTCGATTTTTTGTGTTAATGCTTTGAATACATTTTGCGTAGCTGAACCGAGCTTAATACGGTCGTAATAGCCTGCATCTTCTGATTTGCCTTTGACTGATTCGGCCATTTTTTGAAGTTCCGGATCATCTTTTACTATTGATTCCAGCCATTCTTGTTTGCCGATTACTTTTAAACCGAGTTCGAATTTGCCTTTGATTTCTGGGAATAATGTTTCAAATTGCGGATAAAGCTTTTCAAGCAATACTTTCACATCATCTTTAGATTTAAAGACATTCCCGAAACTGATAGGGATGACTGCATCTTTTTCTTTCATGACTGTAGATACTACCGTTTGATGCATAATCAGGTTTTCTTTCTTTGGTGCATATATTTTCATAGGAACAACTGCAGCAACAATCGCTGCATCCTTATATCTGATAGTGAAGAGTTCTCTTTCCTCACCTTCAACTTCTACTGTTCCAAAATCATCATTGCGATCTGTTTGTGTACCGCAAAAAACATAAACGCCTGTATCTTCTTGTGCCATATGCGTAGCTCCTTTGATTGTATCTATTGTTTAATCCTTATAAGTTTATGATTAATTATTATCAACTTTACTTCTGTAGCGGATGCCCTCACGTTTAAATGACGTGACCTCTCCATCTTTATCAAGTTCTACATGATACGTTCCTAACATTTCATCTTTTGCATAACGTTTCATATACTCTTTCTCTTCAATCACTTCAACAGTTGCTGTCCATCCGCCTTCATCACTTTCGCTTTTTTCAACTGATGTGATTTTAAATGGCGGTGCAACGTTTTCATTGAAAAACTCAGTGATTTTATTTAAAAGTTCTTTGATAGCCATGTTTATCCTCCATATATGCAAATAGTAAGAGATGACGACAAACTCTCATAGTTGTCGCCTCTCTGGAATTTGATTCAGTTATTAAACGCTATATGACGATTCTTTCTTTTCTTTCTTGTCATCGTCATCTGATTGGCTTTGCTGCTCGATTTGCTGTTGTTCATTGTTGTCTGCTGTAAGTCTTTCAGGTGTTTGACCTGGCAGACCTTCTTCTTCAACATCATCTCTTAATAAGCCGACTGCTTCAGCATATCTTAACCAAGTATCCACACTTGCAATAACTACTCTTGCTTCAATTGTTAAGATTTCGATACCTACGACTGAAACTCTCACAAATGCGTCAATTACAATACCTTTATCTAATATACGGTCGATTACCTCTGCTAAACTTGAAGTATCTGCGCTTCTTTGTACACTCATACTATTTAATCCCCTCTCAAATTTGTATTTTTATCAATACTTTTAATTGTCAGTTAACAACGATTTATTGTGTTGCAAACCTTTGACTTCGCTTGACTTTTTAATATCTGCTGCGCTTTTGATTTTGGAAACGCCTTTGATGTCTCTGTAACTCTTGATGTCTTGAACACCTTTGACTTTTTTCTTGCTGCTGCCTGAATCGTTGGTGTTGATTTTATCTTGAAAGGCTTCCCCAGCCTCTTTTACTTTTCCTAATTTATCGCGTGTCTTAAGCAAAGCACCTTGGATTTTATCCGTTGCTTCATCCGCAACGTCGGGTACAACTTCTTGGTTTTTCTCTTTCACTTGCTGTAACTTTCCTGCTGCTTGATCCGCCTTCGTTTGTACACCATCTTGAATTTTTTCTTCCATCATTTCATGTGCTTTGTCTTTCAACTTGTCTTTAGCTTTGTCTTCAATGGCGTCAGGAGTTTTTTCAATTGTTTTCTTTGCTAATGTTCCTGCTGCTTTTTTTACTAGTTTATTCGGCATCAAAGTCCTCCCTTAACTATGAGGTTTGCCTTTATCATTTACAGTATTAGCAACCACCTTTATATCCGGTATAAACAAAATGATTTTTTGCTGTCATTCAACTGATTCAACCAAGCCATAGTTCAATGACGCATTATACAATAATTTGTTTATTACCTTTGTTTGTAAAATGTCCTTTGTTGAAAATCTTTGGTGTTTGTGTATTATCTTTATTACCACATTAGTTTTTACGAAAACATAAATAATGATTTTATACAAAAATCCTTGCGCCGAAATTCAAGGTTTTGCGTAATATACAACTGCAAAACAAATTTTTTGCTGAAACACAAAAAATCAGGTAAATGATTGTAAAAATTACAACAAAAGGTGTACAGAGTTATCTTTCTGTACACCTTTTAAATTGAGAAGTTGCATCATCCATTATTTTCTTCCGAATAATGATTTTTTACGTTTCTTAGAAGCTGCATATTGATCAAACTTATCTTCTAAGAACTGTAAACGCTGCTGCAATGATTCATTTTCAGATTTTAATGATTGATATTGCTTTTTATTCGGCTTTTTCTTAGCTTTTTTATCACGCTTGTCGCGTTTGTCTTTCTTCTTAGCATCTTTGCTGAATAAGCCGGATTTCTTTTTGTCCTTCTTCTTATTTTTCTTTTTCTTGCTGTCATTGTTGAATAATGAATCTGTAAGGCTTGAAGCTCTGCCTTTGAATGATGTTGCATCTTTTAATTTCTTTTTCGGATACTTTTTAGCAACTGCTTTTGTTGCTAATTTCGGTTTTAAAGCATAGCCGATACCTGCACCGACAACTCCGCCTGCAACAGTTCTATATACAGGATTCTCCGCAACATCCTTGAATTTTTTAGCTTTTTTAACTGTATCTACTTGATCTTTAACTGGTTTAGTCATACTACATTCCCCTCGACTTTCCTGATTTTGTCCTAAGGCAAGTCTTCAAAGCGTTCTTCTAGTCGGCTGATTGCTTCTTTAAGCTGTAAATTTTCTTCTACTAACGCTTCGTAACTTTCCTCTTCGTCCTCTTCTTCTACTTCTTCTTCTTCAAAATCTTCTTCCTCGAAGTCATCGTCTTCAAAGTCTTCATCGTCCTCTTCTTCAACGTCTTCTTTTTGGAAGAGATTTCTTGTTTGATTTTCAATATTCATTGCAATATATGCTTTGATGTTTTCTTCAGTAGATTGATAAACATCCGCCGCAATGTTTTGGAACAACTCTGATTTTTTTATACGATGAATCATTTCTTGCGTTCCTTCTCTTCTATAGAACCAACCGAACGTTGCACCAAAGACACCGCCGATGACTGCATCAGCAACATGAATATTTTTGTTGGTTTGCTTTTTCTTTTTCAATTTTTTGTCCTTTGATTTTTTCATCACACTCTACCACCCCTTTCATGGTTGAATCAAACGTCCTTCAATTATCCAAGTATCAATTTGCCATATATTGCAACGTGGCGAATTGCACAAGGAGTGAAATTATCGTTTTTCATAAATCATGTTATTTAAATTACCCTCACACATTCTTTGTAAACAAATTGATTTTCTTGATATTTTCTATATAAAAAGTTTTGATTATTTATAATTTTGATTTTACAATAATAATCATTTTCGACAATTACAAACTTTTGTTTCAATACACAAACGGTGTACTTTCATATAAGTAACAATCCTAATATTGTTCAATATGTAGAAATCATCAACTATACTTATTTTTTCTTTATTGAACACCTTATAGTCTTAGTCAACTTTCATCTTATGTCTTGTTTCAGAGCACAAAAAAAACAGAACCCTTAACATTTGCAGGGTCCTGCTTTTAAGTAAACTATTCATTTAATGATGCTGCCGCATAAGATTCAATTACTTGTCTTAAGTGCGGATAGTCAGCTTTTAAAGTTGCTTGATCAAACATCTCAAAATGCTCAAACATGAAACCGGGCTGGCACATACAGCCGACTAATGCATAACCAGACTCATCTTTGATTGAAGATGCAAAGATTGTTCCGGCTGGTACAACATATTGAAGGACTTCTCCTTGTGCAATATTAGGACCGATGTGTACCGCTTCATATTCTCCATTCTTATGAATCATATGAACAGTCAATGTTTGACCGTAATGATAATACCAGATTTCATCTGTATCGATACGATGAAAGTGTGAAATATTATCATCAGTCAGTAAAAAATAAATGCTTGTATAAGCTGGGCGCGTTGTTTGCGCCACTTGTCGTTCGGCTTGAATAATCTCTTTATAATAGCCACCTTCCGGATGAGGAATTAAATCTAATTCATTCACCCAATCTGCCACTGTTCGCTGCATCATTTAGTCCAAATCCACATTATGGTAAACGTTTTGAACATCTTCTAAATCTTCTAATGCATCGATTAAGCCTTCGAACGTTGCTTTATCTTCATCTGATAATTGGATATCATTTTGCGGCAGCATTTCAAACTCGGCTACTTGGAATTCTTCAATACCGCTTTCTTTCAATGCATCTTGTACTTGTGCAAATTGATCAGGTTCAGCATAAACGATTGTTAAATCGCCGTCTTCTACGACATCACGCACATCTAAGTCTTTTTCCATTAACAGTTCCAAGATGTCATCTGCTGATTTGCCTTCAAATGCGAATGTACCTGTATGTGTGAACATATAAGATACTGAACCGGAAACACCCATGTTTCCGCCGTTTTTACCGAAAGCTGCACGTACGTCTGATGCAGTACGGTTCACATTGTTAGTTAAAGCATCAACGATTAACATAGAGCCGCTAGGACCGAACCCTTCATAACGCAGTTCGTCATAGTTTTCGTCATCTGAGCCCTTCGCTTTATCGATTGCACGGTCAATGATGTTTCTCGGTACATTATATGTTTTTGCACGCTCTAACACTAAACGCAGTGTTTGGTTAGAATCCGGATCAGGTTCACCAGATTTTGCGGCTACATATATTTCTTTACCGAATTTCGCATAAATTCGACTCGTATTTTTGTCTTTTTGGGCTTTTTTCTCTTTGATGTTATTCCATTTACGTCCCATACTTCCATCTCGCTTTCGCTCTCAATTTTTAACATCAACTATTATACATGATTTTTCCTTTAATATATAGTTTTTGCAAACCTAATTCCCAATTTGTGCAGAATTACTTTTAAAATCAGATAAAAAAAGACAGCACTGTTAAACAACAGGCTGCCAAATCCACAATATTATATCTTTCTCTAGTGTGCGATGATGTGATGTAAAATCAACCTAAAAACTTATCAATGTCATCAAGCATTGCATTAAGTTTATCTATGTCTTTGTCATCCATGAAAATGTAAACTTTACGCTCATCAGAATCAGATCTGACTTTGCTGACGCGATCTTGGTTTACAAGCTTGCGGATAGAAGCCAAAACTTTCGTACGGCTGATCTCAAATGAATCTGTAGCAATCTTTAAAAAAGGTTGCATTAACATCTTTTCTTCGGTGCAATTCTCATGAATACAGTTAAGTATAACAAAATCGTTCATGTTGATTTTGTATGTTTTTTCGATGTAACTCGTTAAATCCATATACTTTTTGTATTCTTTGAGCAATTTTTCTAACTTACTTTTTTTCAAAGTACACGCCTCCAGAACTTATATCGATATAATACATTCATTATGAATATTTAAAATATGAAAGTCTTTAGTGTTTCCCCACTTTGTCTTTGCAGTTTTTCCAAGTACGGCAAATTAAATTGTACAAAATATACATATCCTTCAAAATGTTCTGCTCAATCTTTCATTTTATACAGAGAAATCACCTGCAGTGAATTGTAGTTAACTTCAACACTAAGAAAGTCCTGGTTAAAATCATGCTCGAAAACATCAAAATTCGGAACATTGACGCTTTCAATTTTTTCTTTCAGATGTTCTGACCATTGATACGTATTAAGCAGAGACGGTGAAATAATCTGATTGATATTACCATACTGATAATCCGTAATTTCACGCGTAACAAGATAATTCTTTCTTAAAGAAACATCTTTAAAACCTAAATCAAAACGATGGCTGCTTTGTTCTGTTTCATGGACTTCATTTTCAATGATTCTCCAGTCATAGACAATGATACTGAGACGTTCATCGTCCTTACTCACTAAACACGCCTCATTTTCATAGAAATAATACGTTTCAAAATCCGACAATTGCTGATATAAGAAATACAGTGTTGATTTAAATCCGTTTCTATCAAATAGATATGCCGCATTATTATGTGTCTGCTTATACAAATCTACACCGATGCCTGAAAACACTTCATAAAACTGCATATACATATACATCATCAATGGTGTACTGTCTAACAAACTCATATTCTCATTAAACAGCTCTCGATTCGGTATATTAACAAGAATATATTTGCGTTCTTCTAGATGAACTTGATCCATGACAGCTTTAAGCGGTGCTAAATTTGCAATTTGTTTCATCGGTATATTTTGATAAGATTTCTCTAAATAAGGATACTTCAACTTTTCATTATCAATAATGTAATAGTCAAAGTTAACACGCTTCATAGGCAGTTCTAATGATTTGAACTTTTCCGAATCATTGAAGAGTTTGCTGATTTCTAAGTTGAATTTAACATTGAATCCTAATTCTTTAAGCCGCATTTTTTGAATATAAATGTCTTTTAAAGATTCATTGTGCAAACTAAACGTAAATGAAATGTTCGACCCTTCAGATCTTAATGCTTCATAAGCTGGATGCCCTGTAAAGACCTCTGATTGCAGCAGCGCTTGCTTCATATAATCAATGTCATCTTTAGAATTAATGGTGAATGCTACACGAATTTGATTGTTATGCATGGTATCTAATAGTGCTGTAAGTTCCTCATCACTGAATGCTTGATGAATCTCTGGAATACTGATATTGATTAAGAACATAACTTCCTTGTCAAATTCCATAATCTGCTTATTTCTCTTTTTAACCATGGCTTGTTTCAATTCTTCAAGCGTATGAATTTGAATCGTCATCACAAATGGATGTGTTGGTTTATAGAAAGCATCCGAATCGTCGATATAAACTATGTTTTGTTTATCTTCTTTCCAATTCGAGAGTAATTCATCGACTTTCTCTATATAGAACTGCTTTCCTTGATTACTTAACTCAGATTCCTGGTCTTTCACTATGTAACACATGTTTTTGCTTACTTTAGACTTATGTCTGTAATCATTAGGTGTTGTTTCTAAATGCTGCTTAAACTTCCTTGAAAATACACTGAAACTGCTGAAACCTACTTTTTGCGAAATTTCACTTATTTTCATTTTTGTTGAGACAAGCAATTCCATAGAAAGTCCGATACGCAATGTTTCAATGTAATTTCTGAATCCCATATTAAAGATTTTTTGGAAGTGTGATGAGAGCGATGTAGGTGAGGTATAAATCTCTTTAGCAACTGTCTCTAAAGTGATTTTTTCATCAATATGCTTATGAATATATTCGACGATTTTTTTATCGCGATTATTCAAAGAGGCCGATAAATGATGCGACACATGTTGCAATTCAACACTGGCTTCATTAATTAATATATCGCAAATTTCGCCCACATATTGATTGATGTTATCTTCGGAAAGCGTACCTTCTAAGTACTTCTTCAATAAAATAAGCATTGCTTTTTCAACATGTTTATTTGACTGAATCAATTGCGCATTGAATGCATAATTAAAAAAGGCAAACCCTTTTTCTAAAAACCAATCACTCGCAATGTACAGCATCATCATTTTATCATTGTTCTTAACCTGAAAGACTTCGCTATGATTGATAATGCAAATACAGTCTTCAACTGTATCAGTATGGGTTGAGTGTTGGATTTCTGCTGTGCTATTTATAGGCCAAAGTAATAAAAGTCCATCATAACAACGATTGACAGGTAAGTTTTGGGCTGTATACAGATCAATAATACTACTTCTCATTCAAATAACCTTTAATAAAATAAACTTGTTCATAATCACAATGATACATATTCTCTTTATTTTATTTCCTTCCTTGTAATTTCTCCAGGACTATACTATACAAATTTAGCACATAATGGAATTAGACACAAATGTTAATTTTTAATACTATTTTTATGTTGTTTCAAATTACGTAACGCATAACTGTATCGCATTAACTATAATAGTTTGTTAAAAAATCAATCAGATATATTTAAGGACCGGAACATATAACAATACTGTTCCAGTCCTCTGCGATGTTAGTCTCTAAACCGATTGGCTAAACTTAGAATATTAATGATAATGTTTAATAAATTGACGAATAAGTTAAAGCCCATTTCACTCGGTGTAAACTGTCCCCGTTTCAGCCGGTTAAAATCATATAATGTGTAAAGCAAGAAAAGCCCTACTGCGACAACATTAATAATCGTATAGAAGATCGGATTGTGAATAAAGAATCCGATTAATGTAGCGACAAGCAGTGCCACTAAAACTACAAATAAATACTTGCCGAGGCTCGAAGCATTTTGTACAAAGAAATACCCTACAATACCGAATGCTGCGAAAGCACCTACTGCAAGAGCGACGTTCTTATAAAACAGTGCTGGACCTAAATTATGCATATACGTCGCAAATGCCGCATAAGCCAGCAAACCGATCATCACTGCATATATATTTGAAATAATAAAACCGAATTTACGCGAACGATTAATAAAGAGCGAAATCAATATCAACACAGTTAAACCAATCGAAAGCGGTCTTCTCCATGAATCAGGTAAGAACTGGCCAAAATAAGTACCGATCCCGAAAATAATCCAAAAGTACATAAAATAAAGCCATACTTTTGCATAAGCACTTGATTTTGAAACAGTATGTGCTGAATGAACCATATTGTTCAACTCCCTCATTGGTACGACTTAATAATTATTCTGTCATATAAGTATATCAAAATTCCAATTTAAACATAAATGATTTCCTATGTTTCGAAAGATGTTCATAATTTTATTACAAACATTACGTTACCTCTTTCACAAACTTTTCTGCTTCACCGTTCAACCCTGATTGTATTACGGCTTTTGATATTTATAATTCTTTTCATCTTTTATTAAAAAATATTACAAGAACGTAACAATACACAAATCCGAGATTATTTCTGATAAGATGTGGAAGTATAGAAATGTTGATTAATATCAAAGTTACATAGGAAATCAAATGCATAAGTCAATAAAGAACCAATGATAGAGGAGGAATCTCTTTTGAAAAAGTTAGCAGTTACATTCTCAGTTGCGACAGGCGCTGCCTTAGCACTTACGCATCAAGATGCTGATGCTTCGACACAACACACAGTTCAAGTTGGTGAATCACTGTGGTCTATCTCAAATCAATACGGTGTTTCTATTGATAGTATCAAGCAAGACAATAACTTATCGAACAATATGGTATTCCCAGGACAAGTCATTACAGTCAACGGCAGCAGCCAAGGTTCAAACAGCGGCGCTAGCGTTAATGTTTCAACAGGCCAAGGCGGCGTACATAATGTACAAGCTGGTGAATCATTAGGTATTATTGCAAGTCAATATGGTACTTCTGCTGAAGCAATTATGTCAGCTAACAACTTAAATGGTTACCTTATCCATCCTGGTCAGCAACTGACTATTCCAAGTTCCGGCGGAACTGGCGGCGGCGGTACACCGACAGCACCAACTACAAACCAATCACCGACATTCAATCATGCTAACTTATATGACTGGGGTCAATGTACTTGGCATGTATTCAATCGTCGTGCTGAAACAGGCCAACCAATCAGTACTTACTGGTGGAACGCAGATCATTGGGCAGCCAATGCACAAGCGGATGGTTATACAGTCAACAACACACCTCAAGCTGGTTCAATCATGCAAAACTATGAAGGTCCGATTGGACACGTAGCTTATGTAGAACAAGTGAACGGCGACGGAAGTATTTTAATTTCAGAAATGAACTTCAATACACCTCCAGGTGTGGTAGATTACCGTACAATTCCAGCTTCAATGGCTTCAAGCTACAATTACATTCATTAATCTTTAACACATACACGAAAGGCGATGGAACCCCCATCGCCTTTTTTATATACACATATACATTGAAAAACGGACAATCTTTCACAAATCGAAGATTGTCCGTTCTTTATTTCGCACTGTTTGCCTCTAAGCTAAACAGATTTATGTTGTAATTAAGTATGTGTGCGTTGCATTATAAGAAAATATTCATAATCCAGTAAATGATTGCTGCAACAATTGCAGAAATCGGTAATGTGATTACCCAAGTCACAATCATACGTTGTGCTGTATTCCATTTAACACCTTTTGCACGGTTAGAAGCCCCTACACCAAGGATAGATGAAGATACAACGTGAGTTGTAGATAGTGGGAAATGCAATGAAGATGCCACAAAGATTGTTAATGCTGAAGATAAATCCGCAGCAGCACCGTTAGCCGGGCGAATCTTCATAATGTTGCCGCCGACAGTTTTGATGATTTTCCAACCACCTACTGCAGTACCAAGACCCATTGCGGCAGCACAGGCAACTTTAACCCATAATTGCGGTTCTACGTTATTACCATTTTGCAAGTTAGCAACAATTAACGCTAATGTAATGATACCCATTGATTTTTGGGCATCGTTTGTACCGTGTGAGAATGATTGCAATGCCGCAGTAAAGATTTGGAATATTCTAAAGTTGCGGTTGCTTTTCGTTAAGTTTGCGTTTTTGAAAACTACTTTGATAAATGAATAAATCAAGAAACCTACACAAAACGCAATTAACGGTGACACGATTAATACAATAATAATTTTTGTGAAACCTTGGAAATGCAAGACTGTAAATGAACCTTGCGATGCTACAGCTGCACCAGCAATAGATCCGATTAATGCGTGTGATGAAGAACTTGGGATACCGAAGTACCATGTTAACAAGTTCCAGAAAATCGCCGCAAAAATCGCTGCTAATACAACAACTAAGCCATTCGTCAATTTAAATGGATCGACGATATCTTTCGTAATTGTTCCTGCTACACCTGTAAATGTCAAAGCACCGATAAAGTTCATAATCGCTGCTAAAAAGATTGCACGTCTTGGCGTTAATGCTCTAGTCGACACTGCAGTAGCTACCGCATTCGCTGTATCGTGGAAGCCGTTAATAAAGTCGAACACCAATGAAAAAATAACGATAGCTACAGTGATAATTATAATATAATCCATTTAAATTACTCCTTAGCTATTTTTCATGATAATTGTTTCGAAATTATTTGCTACTGCTTGGCATTTATCCGCAACGTTTTCCAAGCTTTCATAGATATCTTTGATTTTAATCAATGTGATTGGATCTGTTTCGCTGTTGAAGATGTGCTTAATAGATTGTCTTAACACTCCATCACAGTTTGTTTCGAATTCTTTAATATTAATTGAATGAATACGCATATGAGAAAGTTTTTTCTCTACTAATAAACCAATAGCAAGTTTCATTTCTGCTACTGCTTTTTGAATGTTATCAACGAATTCTGCCATGTATTCATCTGAATATTCAATTGAATACATTTCAAACATCGCAGATGTTTCTTCCATTGCATCTAATACATCGTCAATTGCATTACATAAAGATAAAATATCTTCACGTTCGATTGGGGTAATGAAAGTTTGGTTCAAGTCAGAAATAACTTGATGCATTAAGTCATCACCGTGTGACTCATATGTTTTGATATTATCAGAATAAGCTTTCAAATCTAGATGTGTGTTAAAGTCCATTTTCCCAAACTCAATGGCTGCGCGATCTAAATTGAACACCATTTCCTCCAATTTAACCATGAACTTATCCTTTTTCTTATTAAACATTTTGAAAATCCTCCATTTTCAGCGATTGCTTTTCAATCACATTTCGTAAATTTGAAACTCAAAAGTATATAGTTGTAAAAAGTAATCGTTTGATACTTTCGAAACTAATATGTATGTCATCTTCACACTAGCTTCAAATAAAATTTACCTTCCTAAAAAGAAAATAGCATAAAATTTACACCACTACAATTATATTTACAAAATCTTAACAATTGAACATAATTGTAATGTACGATTACTGTAATAAAATCAGTATCCTATATAAAATTTCACCTTGATTGTTAAGCATCCCACTAAAGTTTTTACCTAACTTCCTTATTTTCACACATTTTCAGCACAAAAAATACTCCGAAAACCAAATAATTTTAGTTTCCAGAGTACATTTACATTCATAGTGTTAAATCGATTGTTTTATTGTACGTTTCATATGCACGTAGGCAATCACCGCAAAACCAGCATAAATCATTGTGTAAATTGCCATCACTGCAAAGACTGGAGAGTGATCAGTTGACCCCATTAATTTTAAGAAGGACCATGACGCAAAATACGCATGCAATAATCCAACAACCAGCGGCAAACCGAAATTAAACAATACTTTCAGTTTCAAGCCTTTGCGCATATCATATTGCGTAAATCCAAGTTTGCGCAGTACTTTGAAATGATCGATTTCGTCTGTGGTTTCATCCATTTGTTTAATATAGATGATACAACCTGCAGCCATTAAAAAGGCGATGCCTAAGAATGATGTGACGAATAAGAAAATACCACTGAAGTTTCTGAAGTCCTTAGCCGCTTCTTCTCTCGTTTCATAATGCGGCAATGTTTTGTGCAGTAATTTTGTTGCTTCGTCCATTTTTGAATCATCTGTTATCGTGAAACCGTATTGTTGGGCAACACTATCTTTCTCAAACTGCCCTTTCTCTTTTAACAGCTGATAATCTTCATCATCTATAATTAATAATGGACCGCCGCGCAATGTCACTAAACTAAAGCGAATATCTGTATCTGAACGCTGTACATTCAATCGCAGCAATTTGTTTTGCTGCTTATCTTTAAATTCAACATAAGATTTGTCTGTAATCGGCTTTAAAAATTGTCCCGTACCAAACGGATGTGCTAATTTAGCCGAATGATCAGACAGGCTCGCATCTTTAACATATTTATCACTCGTAACACGCATGCCCATCATACTGCCGATACGACTTTCATACAAGTTGCTGCTTTCACCTTTGAACATAGTCAGCTCTTTATAATTCAAATTGAAAGGAATGTCATGTGATTTTAATGTCTCTTGATAGCGATCAGCATCCTTTTTGCTTTGCATTGTAATATCATAAGGCGCACGCAAATTCACTTGTTCTTGTTCTAATTTGACGGTAACGGCCGCAAAGCACAGGATAGTTACCGTAATCGCTGAAATCACTGCGATAATCGTCAGCGATAACGCATTTTTCTTCATGCGATGCATAATCGATGCTGTAAAGATGACATCGTTGATGGTCACATTGCCTTTCTTTCTTTTCTTGAGTGTTTTGAATAACAGTGATACTGTACTTCTAAAGAATAAGTACGCACCGACGATAGTTAATAATAAGATAAGATATGGCGTAACGAGACTGATTAATAACTTCGTATTGAGTGCCATAAGATATCCTGAAACAATCATACCTAGTCCTAAAACACCGCTGATAAATTCTAACACTTTAATTTTGTTCGTTTTAGCATCCGTAGTTTGACGTGTCTGCATCAATTTTAAAATCGAACGGCGTTGAATAAAAATAGTATTCTGCAAAATAATCAAGATGTAAGCTAATAACAACATCAGTGATGTAGCAGTGAACGCTTGAATACTAAAGTGCAGATGGATGCTCATATCCATATCCATCAGTTTCATACATATCAAAAGCAATAGTCTTGAACCGATTAAACCTGCAATCATACCTACGGCACCTGTAATAAGGAATATCGCAATTTGTTCCAACATCGACATGCGGATAATATTACCTTTGGTCAAACCGATTAATTGATATAGCCCAAGCTCCTTATCGCGTTGTTTTATAAACAGCTGATTCACATAGAGCAGGAATACTATAATGATAATGAAGAGAAAGGTACTTCCGATGCTCGCACCTTTTTGAATAAATACTGTTGCTTCTTTGTTGTTGATGGTATCTGTATACTTTAAAGTCACAAAGCTGAAATATAAGGCAATACTCATAATTAATGAAAATAAGTATAAGCCGTAATGTCTGATATTTTGTCTCAGGTTCTTGAATACAATATGCTTAAAACTCATATTGAACACCGCCCAAGACACTTTGTGCTTGAATGATTTCTTTATAGAACGCCTGTTTTGTACGTTCCCCTTGATATAATTCAGAATGAATTTGTCCATCCTTCAGCATAATGACACGGTTAGAATAACTTGCTGCGGCAGGATCATGTGTCACCATTAAAATCGTTGTATTAAAACGTTCATTCATTGATTTTAAACGGCGCAATAAATCTTGCGCACTTTTAGAATCTAATGCCCCTGTCGGCTCATCCGCAAATATAATTGCAGGTCTCGTTATAAATGCACGTGCTGCTGAAACACGCTGCTTTTGACCGCCTGAAATCTCTGAAGGATATTTATGTGCGATTTCTGTAATACCTAATGCTTCAACAACCTCATTAAAACGTACTTCCGCATCTTTTTTAGACAGCTTTTGAATCGATAGCGGCAGCATAATATTTTCTTTAACCGTTAAAGTATCAAGCAGATTGTAATCTTGGAAAATAAATCCGATTTCTTTCTTGCGTACTTCAGATAAAGCTTTATTGCTTAACTTCTGAAGTTGATGTCCATTCAACTCAACTGATCCTTGTGTAATATAATCAATTGAACTTAACATATTCAATAATGTCGTTTTACCAGAACCTGATGGCCCCATAATTGAAATAAATTCACCTTTTTCAACTTTAAACGACAAACCCTTAAGCACCTCTTGCGCCACTTGTTTGTTTCCAAATACTTTCGTTAAATTGGATACTGTTAGAATTGCCATTTTGATAGCGCTCCTTTTCTTAACTTATTGTACTTTCAGTGTACGCAACTACTGCTTTTAGGTCGTTGGATTGATGTTACAAAACACAGGCTTAAAGTGACAATTTTGTCACTTCAGACATACGTGACAATATTTCATTTTGTTTTGGGAAAACAAAAGTTACTGTTGTCCCTTTATTGACCGTTGAATCTACCTCTACTTGAATCTGAAGTGCATCTTTAATTTGGTCCACTAAATATAAACCGATACCTGAAGAAGTCGTTTCATGACGATATTGCGTAGAAGTAAAACCGCGTTCAAAAATCCGCGGCAAATCATTCGTCGCAATCTCGCGTCCAGTATCTGTGACGCTTAAGCACACTTGCTCTTGTGCTTTATAAGCGTTGATTGTGATTTCGGTACTTGGATGACTGTATTTCACCGCATTTGAAATCACTTGCCGCAGCATCATTTTGCACCACTTCATATCTGTAAACACTTGAAAATCCGCTTCGAAATCCATATCAAAGCCGATACCGCGCTGCCTGCAGATATTGCGCGTGAGCTGAATTTCTCCTATCACCATTCGTTTCAGGGAGACTTTATCAAAATAGAGGTCTTGCTGCTTCGAATTCAGTCTTGTTAAATACAGCTGGTTATCCAGCATTTGATTCATACGAGACCATTCGTACAACATTTCATTGCGACGTGTTTCATCTGTTTCTTGGTCAATTAATAACTGCAGCGCAGTCAGCGGTGTTTTAATTTCATGCACAAACTCCGTTAAGCTTTGTTCGTGTGCATTCAATTGAATGGCTTGTTCCGATACAATGTGCTTTTGACGCTGAATCATCGTATACAGATAATCCAGTACTTCACTCTCCATCGGTGTATTTGCTGCTTCTTTATGTTTTAACTCTTCAATCTCGCGCATCTCTGACAATTGCTTATTAAATGCTGTTTCATAAAAGTAAGCAAAGATTAAGAACACCAGTGTAAATATCAGATTGCATAAAATCACATAGCCTACCGAACCAAGTGATAAATCAGGATCCAAATAAGCTAATACAACCAAAAAGACTTGAAAGCCTAAAATAAGCGCCAGCCAATTCAACCGCGACACTAAATAATGATAAATTCTTTTAATCGAAGTCATGTGCCATATATCCTTTGCCGACTCTGGTTTCAATCGCATGCGTTAAACCGAATTCTGCCAGTTTCTTTCTTAAACGATTGATATTCACCGTTAAGGTATTATCGCTGACAAAGGCTTCATCATCCCACAATGCAGTGATAATCGCATCACGGCTGACAATTTGATTGCGGTGCTGCAATAAAATTTCCAGTATCAACATCTCTGTTTTCGACAAGTGCGCACTTTCACCATCTCGTTCTAAAACACCTTTTGCCAAATCCACTTGCACATCTCCCCATGTCATCATACGTTTTTCTTCTATATTAAATTGATAAACGCGGCGGTAAATCGCCTTTAACTTTGCAATCAGCACATTGGTATAGAACGGCTTCTGCATAAAATCATCCGCCCCTAACTCCATACTCATTACTTGATCCATCGGATTGTCTCTAGCGGATAAGAAGAGTATCGGCACATTCGATTGATTGCGAATGGCACGACACCAATAGAAACCATCATATTTCGGCAATTCAACATCCATAATGATAATCTCTGGTTGGATTTCTGTATATTCTTCTAAGACATGGTTAAAGTCTTCTATACCGTATACATGCAAGTCCCAGTGTTCCAATTCTTTCTTTAATTGTTCAAATAAAGATTTATCATCTTCTACCAATAAAATTTTCATGCTTTCACCAGCCTGTATTTATTTCAAAATCATTGCAAAAACATTTCATTTACATTTCACTGTTTTTCTTTTACACTATTGAATACGTACTACTCTAAAATATATTGTTTTATACATTTTAGATAAGCATTGAACTAAATCAATGCAGTCCGGTACGAATTAGTATATACTCAGTGTAATACTACCTTATAAAATGGAGGGTGTCTATGGAACATACGATTAGAGAAATAAGTATAAATGATGCGGATGATTATATTGTATTGTTGAAAGATATCTACGATGAGTCTAATTACATGCTGTATAGTCCTGGTGAATATGTCCCTTCGCTTTCAAGTGCACTCAAGCAGCTTGAACATTTCATCACTTCTCCATCAAATACCATTTACCTCGCTGAAATCGACGGTATGCTGATTGGGTTTGCAATTGTAACTTCCCGCAAATACGAGCGTACACGTCATGAAACACGCGTACGTATCGGTATACGCGAACAATACCGCAGCAAAGGTGTTGGGCAATCGTTACTAAACGCGGTGGATGCATGGGCATATAACCACAGTATTCGCCGTTTAGAAGCATTAGTTGTTCCTGAAAATGAAACAGCCGTGGATTTATTTAAATCCGCCGGTTATCAAATTGAAGGCGAAATGCGCGATAAATTAAAGATAGATAATAAATTCTACAGTGAATATGTAATGGCTAAATTATTACATTAATACTTTTTCCTAATATGTATCTTTGCATATTAGGTTTTTATTTTGCCTTTTTCATTCACCTCACTATTTATTATTTTATAGCATAAAGAGATATCAGATAAAGCACATGCATCTAATATCTCTTTTCATCTATTACTATTCAATTTTATTAATAAGGATTAAGTTGAACAGAATCCGTCTGTTCATCTTGCTCTTTCATCGTTGTAGAGCTTGTGTTGCGGCTTAAGAAGCGTTGTACCTGTGTCAAGTTCTCTTTAGATTCCGGCAGATTCAAATGGAATTGGTACTGGTGTCTGAGTCGATGGGAGCCATCATATAATAAGGTATCTACAGAAGTGCCTTTTTCATCTAACACTTGTGCAAATTCTTCGTTTTGACTCGCAAACGGATCGGCATCGCCTACAGATAAGAATGTCGGCGGATAATTTTTAGTAACATGCTCAATTGTCGACATTTCCGATAAATCTCTAAACTCAGTTTCCCAATTTTCTGTACCTGTATAACTTCTCATAAATAATTGAATACGCGGGAATTCTGTTTTCTTAACTGTATTCATATTATAGAACCCGCCGAAAAAGATAGCGGCACGAATATTTTCAGGTTTGAAGCGTTGTTTAAAATCCATTTCTTTTCTTAATTTTTCATCCGTTTGAATCGCTGTATACTGACTGTTTAATTGTGCCCCGGCAGAATCTCCGCCAAAGACCACTTGATTGAAATCAATCGGCAATTCATGCGGGTTTTCTTTAATAAACTTTACAGCTTGATCCATTTGGATTAAAGGTGTCGGATATTTATATTGCGGTGCTAATGCATAATTCACATTCACGACAATATAACCTTGTTCAGCAATCCTTGAAAGCAGCGGATTTTTATATTGCTTATCACCTGCAATAAAACCGCCGCCATGCATCCAAAAAATTACAGGCAGCTTCACATCTTTATCTAATTCTGCTGGTGTAATAATGTCTAGTTGGCTTTTCGGGTAAGTCTTGCCATATGTAATATTATTAAAGACTTTAACATTGTTATTATTAATTGCGACTTTTTGTTTCATATTTTGTCTATGCTGCTCATCCATATATAATTTCACTCCGATAGCTATGGCAATACATACTAAGACACCGACAACGGCCCCTCCTATCAGCCAACGCTTTTTGCGACTGCTCATTTCATTATCATGTCCTCTCTCTGTCATTCTTTGGGCG
This sequence comes from Staphylococcus sp. EZ-P03, assembly GCF_003344575.1. NCBI lineage: Bacteria > Bacillati > Bacillota > Bacilli > Caryophanales > Staphylococcaceae > Staphylococcus > Staphylococcus sp. EZ-P03. Next base: position 173,830 of record NZ_QPMO01000015.1, read on the forward strand.
AGATAATTTTATTTCGCTTTTATTGTACTTGAAATCACAATGTATCTCAAAGACGAAGCAATACTCATTAAAAAAGGTTCTTCATCTTTTATGGTGGGAAGGTAAAACTTCCCGCCTTTTTTGATACACAAAAAGCGCAATTGCCTCTATAATTTAAAGTGCCTAA
>NZ_QPMO01000019.1:0-89697 GCF_003344575.1 Staphylococcus sp. EZ-P03
GAGGAGCAAGCTCCTCGTCTGTTCGCTCGACTTGCATGTATTAGGCACGCCGCCAGCGTTCATCCTGAGCCAGGATCAAACTCTCCATAAAAGTTTATGATGTTTGACTAGCTCATAAAAAACTATTTGTTATAAAACGTTTAAAACGTTTGTTAATTTGGAATTAACGTTGACATATTGTCATTCAGTTTTCAATGTTCATTTCGTTTTCTTTAAGTCGTTTTTTGCGACTCACAAGAAATAATTATACGCTTTTCCAAAACTAAAGTCAACACTTTTTTAAAAGTTTTTTGAAGTTAATTTTGTAAATCTTTGTTGAAGAATTTGTTTCGTTCGCTCAACAGATATTAACTATACTATCATTCTAGATGAATTGCAACCCCCGAAAATTGAAATTTACGCCTCGAAACCCTTGTCCTTACGCCTTTTCCCGTACTTTTATAACTCGTTGTTTATTAACGTTCGTGTTTTAGAAAGCATTCTCTTTTCAACCACTTCACAATTCCTTAACAATTACCTCAAACACAAACTTTATTTTTTCCTAAAAAAGTTTAAAAAAAGTGCAGTAGGGCATAATACTAGGTTAAGGCACTAGTATTATTACTCCTCTGCACTTATTTTACATTTCTGTTCTCCCTGCAATCGCACGCGATAAAGTCACCTCATCGGCATATTCTAGATCTCCGCCCACTGATAAACCTTGTGCTAATCGTGTAACCTTAATACCAATCGGCTTCACAAGTCGTGAAATATACATAGCTGTTGATTCACCTTCGAGGTTAGGATTCATTGCAAGAATCAATTCTTTAACTTCGTCATCTTTTAATCGTTCTATTAATGAAGGAATATTAATGTCTTCAGGTCCTATACCATCCATTGGAGAAATCGCACCATGCAATACATGATAAAGACCTTTGTATTCTTTCATTTTTTCCATTGCGATAACATCCTTATCATCTTCAACCACACAAATAACAGAACGGTCTCTCTGTTTGTCTTGGCAAATATAACAAGGATCTTCTTCAGTAATATGACCGCAAACACTGCAATAAGTCAGTTCGCGTTTCACATCAACTAATGACTTCGCAAATTGAACGACATCGTCTTCTTTCATATCTAATACATGAAATGCCAGACGTTGCGCCGTCTTGGGCCCAATGCCTGGCAATTTCATGAAACTATCAATCAGTTTAGAAATCGGTTCTGGATAATGCATGTTTTATCACATTCCAGGAATGTTCAAGCCTTTAGTGTGTTTGCCTAAACGTTCTGATGTGAGTTCATCTGCTTTGTTCATCGCTTCGTTTGTTGCTGCTAACACTAAATCTTGAAGCATTTCAACATCATCTGGGTCGACCGCTTCTTCATTAATCTCTACATCTACGACTTCTTTATGACCAGTTACTGTAACTGTAACCATACCGCCGCCTGCAGTTCCTTTTACTCGTTCATCTTTTAATTTTTCTTGCTCTTCAGCCATTTTCTTTTGCATTTTCTGCATTTGTTTCATCATTTGTTGCATATTTCCGCCACCGCGCATAATACATTTCCTCCTTAGATTCTTGTTTGTTATTCAACATATGGTAAAGATATCAAGAGCATCACATCATCCAACTTGCTGCGTTGTGATTTTCTGCATTTATATAGTAGAAACACATGACATACTCTTATATCTCTTCTATTGATATGCAAATTATAACACAAAGCCGTCACGTCTTTCGACAATGATGGTGCCTTAGTATAAGGCATCTCTCTTTATTCTTCATCCATGACATGTACAGTATCTTCACCAAACATATCCTTAGCTTTTTGCACAATATCATCATTTTTCGGTGCAGCTTGTTCTGCCTCAGCATTGCCGCCATTCGATGTGTTGCCGCGCTTTCGGTTTTTAATATATTCAGAACGTACTTGCAGCCATTGATCTGCAGGCACTCCTACAACTTTAACATCTTTATTGATAATACTGCGTACGACTTCTTCTAAATTTTTACGTTTTTCATCGTCCTCATTAACAATCTCACAGTGTATCTCTGCTTCAAATTGTACAAGCACACTCTTTTCGCTTGCCGCAACAGGAATTGAATTTTGCAATAGACTGACCAATGCTTTTTGATTGTTATTCTTCGCATGATCAATTACTTCTTGCCAATGCTCTTTCAACAATTGAATATCTTCTTTATTCGCATTGTCTAAGACTTTTGCAATTTGAGTCATAGAGAAGCTGTTCTTGCTCTTGCGGCGTCCTCTTGAAGAAGATTGTTGTTTAGGCGGCGTATTGACTTGTGTGCCGCCTTGCTGTTTCAACGCATGCAGTTCTTGTTCTAAGTGTTCTAACCGCTGAAGCAATGCACTGTTTACATCATTCGTTGCTGGGGCTGCAGGTTGTACAGCTGCGGGTGCTTCTGATGCAGCTGGCGCTTCTCCGCCGGATTTAATGAGTTCTGCCATTTTAACCAGCAGGACTTCAAAGTGTACATTTTGATTTACACTAAAGCGTACAGAGACTAATGTGTCATTGATGAGGTCTATCATTTTATACAGTGTATCTAGATCAAAACGCATCAATGCATCATATTCTGCATCTTGTTGTGCTGTTTTATTCATAATCGTATCACGTACAAAGTAAATCAAATCGTTGATTAAACGATTCACTTCTTTGCCGTCTTTAATAAATTGATGGTAACGCACGAATGCATCTTTCACTTCGCCGTTTGCAACATCATTCATCAATTCATTTAATGAAGCTTCATCTACGCTGCCTGTCACATTCAAAGCATCTTGCAACGTTAAATGTTCATCGCCGAATGCAATCGCTTGGTCCATAATGCTTAACGCGTCACGCATACCGCCTTCAGAAGCCTTCGCAATAAAGGTAATGGCCTCTTCGTCGAACGCTATATTTTGAGACTGTGCCACATAGCGCAAACGATCTGTAATCTGTTCTAAACCGATTGCTTTAAAATCAAAACGTTGCGCACGTGAAATAATAGTCGGCGGGATTTTATGCGGTTCAGTCGTCGCCAGGATAAAGATAGCATGTGCCGGCGGTTCTTCTAATGTTTTCAACAGTGCGTTAAATGCACCTGTCGTCAGCATATGCACCTCATCTATAATGTAGACCTTATACTTAGATTGTGATGGTGCGTATTTAACTTTATCACGAATGTTTCTGATTTCATCGACACCATTATTACTTGCGGCGTCAATTTCAATCACATCCGAGTTTGAACCTTGTGTGATACTCTTGCATATTTCACATTCATTGCAGGGTTCTCCGTCAACACTGTTAGGACAGTTGATCGCTTTCGCAAATACTTTCGCAATACTTGTCTTACCCGTACCTCTGGGTCCGCTGAAAATATACGCATGCGATTGCTTTCCTTTAGCGATTGCGTTGCGGAGTGTTTTCGTTACATGCTCTTGTCCGACCACATCTTCAAAGCTTTGCGGCCGATACATTCTATATAAAGCTTGATAATTCACTTTCGCACCTCCGGATACAAATCAACATTATTATAGCACGCGTAAAGGACAGAACGCGATGATAGAAACTACACTTCATTTTCAAAAATCAATTGTCCTTGCGGATTCGCATCTAGTGTATCCCATAACAAGTAAACACTATACTGGTCGATAGCTTCCCCTTCAGGCACCTCTACACTAAAATCTGTTAATGGTACAAACCCAAGCGATCTGAAATAATCAGGCTCACCTTCTACAATAATTTCATTATAGCCCGCTTCTTTCGCTCGGCTCTCTGCAGCTTCGACTAATGCTTTGCCGATTCCATATTCACGATAATCTTCTTTTACCGACAGCGACTTAATCATTAAAGGACGTTGAATATCCTCTTCATTTCGAATCAATTCTTGCATTAACAAAATATGGCCGACGATTTCATTATCATCTGTACGTGCAATCATCTCAAAATCATGATTATAGTTTGGCAATTGACGTAATTCTCGCAAGTTATCTTCATAATATTCCCCTTCGAAGAGTCCCTCACTATCTTTCTTATCTTTCAAGTGTGCAATGACTGGATAATCGTTCTCTGTTACTGTACCTAGAAATATCTGCATACGTTCCCCTCCGTTTTTCGTCAAAGTGATAGGTTTATTATAACGTAATTCTTCACTTTGTCTTATTAATACCTCTCTGTAATGAATGCTCCCCTTTTATCTGCGACTTAAGTACAATTTATTGAAAGTGCATGTAAATTTTGTAAAATTATTGTAAATACTATGGTAAGATAATGAGTAATCCACGTGAAATGTTTTCACACTTCCAATAATAAAAGCTAAAGAGAGGATGTTTCAGATGATTAAAAACAAAGTATATCTATTAATCGGTATTATATTTATCGTCCTCTGTATTGTGAGTTTTTCAAAAGTACAAAATATCTGGATGATTATCCCCGGGTTTGTATGCGGGGCGTTATTCATATACTTCAGCTTACAACTGAATCAGAAGGTTAAATGAAGATAGGGTTGCGATGAACAATAATTTGAACATCGCAACCCTATTTGATTGTCTTAAATAAAGCTGCACCATTAAAAATACGATGTGTCTATCAATAAAGAGACACATCGTATTTTCATTAGTATTCCATTGTAATGTGCTTGCGTCCATGCAAGAAGTAATACAGTACAATAACAAAGACAAGCAATGCTGCCATGAGTAAATATAAATTACGATAGCCTACACCGCCGATTAATAAGCCCAGCAATGTCGGACCTGCGCCTGCCCCTAAATCTGCAAAAATGTAGAAGGTAGATGTTGCAAGTCCTATCTTCTTAGTTGGAGAAGCTTGAATTGCAATTGTTTGGAAGGATGGCAAGATTGTACCATAACCGATACCAATAAAGATTGCTGAGAACAGCAGCATCCAACTGCTATGCGTAATACTTAATAAAGCTAATCCGATTACGAATAACACAAGTACTGGATAAACCACTTTATTCGCCCCATAATTATCGAATATTTTACCTGTGATCGGACGGACAATAAACGTACTTGCCGCATAGACAACAAAGAAGAAGCTGGCTGCTGCGGCTAAACCAATATGACTGGCATATGAATCAATAAACGCGAGCACACTGGAGTAGGCAATACCTACAAAGACTACTACGATAGAAATCGGCATTGCTTCCTTCTGCAAGAATTGACTTAAGCCTTTGTCTGGTTCAATTTCTTCATTTTCTTCGTCAACCTTAGGCTGTTTGATATTGGTAATGAAGAGTGCGAGTACACCGGCTAATACAATGCAGACTAAACAAACGATAAAGTTGCTTTCGAAACTAAAGTTTTGGTTGATAATAATACCTAAGAAAGGTCCTACTGCCGAAGCAACTGTCGTACTTAGTGCATAATAACCAATGCCTTCACCCTTACGATCTTCAGGTACGATAGTTGAAGAATAAGTACCTGTTGTCGTAGACGACATACCAAAAGCAATACCATGAATTAATCGCACGATAATCAATACGAATAAACTATTAATCAGGAAGTACAAACCAATCGCAACGAATGAAAAGACAAGACCTATAAACAATGTCTTTTTCAAATTAAGGTTATCGATGTATTTCCCGGTAAATAACCGACCGAATAACATCCCGATAATAAAGATACCTGCGGCTAATCCGCCCATACCTTCACCTGCGTGGAAGGTATCTATCGTAAACGCTGTAACTGTTACGATTAATGCATAATGAATGATATACATTAAAAAGTTGATGATTGTAATGAACATAAAATCTTTTGTCCATAAATTGCGATACATTTTATGCGCACTCCCTCTATGATTTGTTACTAAAATTTCAATAATGCTATTATAAACATAAAGATTACTAATGTATAATGGATAATGTTAATGAATACATAAGTATTACTAATCTATAAGGAGCATTACCATGAATTTCGCACAATTGCACCATGTGAAAGCTATTGCAGAAACAGGCTCTATTACTAAAGCCGCAACATTGCTTCACATTACACAGTCCGCTTTAAGCCAGTCGATATCTAACCTAGAAACTTCACTCGGAATCAAACTCTTCCAAAGACAAAAGAGCGGTACAACACTGACACCGCTTGGGAAAAACATCTACCCCCTCATATTAGATATGTTGGAACAAGAGGAAAATTTATATGAAAAAATCGATACACTCAATTCGAATATGGATGGTTCGCTTTCAATTGCGACCGTACCTAGTCTATTTATGACAATTGTCCCAAGTGTATTAGCCGCTTTCAAAAGAGACAATCCTAATATTGATGTACAGATTACAGAAGCTGAAAATCATGAAGTCCGCCAATCTGTTGTAAATGGTGAAGTAGACATCGGTTTATATACCGTGCTTCAAGAAGGCGACTTAGAAGTTACAGGGGCACATTACGATCCTTTATTCTCAAGCGGCTTTACTGCCATTGTGCCTAAAGACTCTAAACTTGCCTATCTCAGCAAATTGTCGCTCAGCGATATTAAAGGATTCCCCTTCATCCTATATGATCGCAATTTCTATAAACAGAACATCAAAAAGTTCGAAGAAAAGAACAACGCTATCAACTTACTGTTCTCTACTAATAATGTCGGCGTACTCTTCAACTCTGTCGCCGAAGGACTCGGCATGAGTATCTTATCCGATTTAATGGTAGAAAGTACTCCCTTCTATCAACGCAATATGATTACAACCGTTCCGATAGGTGCACCTTTTAACCAAATGATTGAATACGGTGTACTTTATATGGAAGATTCTGAGAAACAAAAACAAATCACTGAGTTCGCAAAATACTTAGTAGATGCTGCGAAATCTAATAGCTAGAAACTAAAAGAAACAGGATAAATGCACACAATCAAGTGTATTTTCAGCCTGTTTCTTTTTATATTGCTGTCTCATCTATTCAATAGTAGACAACAGCTATTCTTTTGTTAACTCTAATTTGTCTTTCGTATCACCACTAGGATCTTCAATGATTAATTTATCCCCTTTGACTTTGTACTTCAATTTCATCGTTCTATTTTGAATATCAAAGTTCATAGTTCCATTGTCTTTATCAACAGTTCCATTAAATTCTCCGTCATTTTCTCCTACACCAAAGAACCCTTCAGATTGCATCGCTTTAATAATCATTGTCGCATTGCCTGATTCACTGTTTGCTGTAACTCTAATGTCACTATTACTATATGTGCCATCTACCTTATTCCCGCATGCTGCCAACAAAATAATAAGTCCTAAACAAAACGCCATTAGTTTTTTCATACTTTTCCTCCTCGTATAATAAATCTTTCAAAACATATTATAGATTTCAGAGAAGACAGCATAGGTCCAGTTATTTATTATTTTCAAACGCAAAAAAATGCTTTCTTATTTTAACGATTGATTCGTCTCATAAAATAAGAAAGCATTTTTATCATTTATTTAAAAATAAAAATACCGCGCAACTTTGCTTCGAATGTGTATCATGAACGTTACCAAAGTCGACAGCTAAATTTCGGCTACCCTACGGCACATATGAGAATCCACTTAATGCTGCTTCCGTCAGGACCTGACATGATTCATGGGTTCATATTGCATAGGACCGAAATCTTCAAACACCTCGTGCTTTGGGCAGACTTCACAAGTACACACCCTAGGCAAAGTATTCAGTCTCGCATAAGCGGATTTCGAGAATAGGGAACCGCTACCTCCCCACCTAGCACGGCAAGTTTTATCATACTATATTTTAAGGTCGTAATGCAAGCATTAATAATTTGTTAAACCTGGGTTAATTTAAACAGAAATTAGAGTCAAATTATCTTTCTTCGCACCCTCTGTCTCTGCTTTATCTTCTTGAGAAATCCACAAATCTAAACTCTGTCGCAATGTGTTTTGCGATATTGTATTGAAATTTTGTGGTGTCTTTCAAATGTACAACACCTCTTACAGTAGCTGTGTATGGTGGATTAACATCTCCAAATGCTTCATATTCCGAGTCTTCAAATGCTTCAAAAGTTATAGCTTTGCTAGAGTAGCTGATTTCAAGCCCAAGTTGGCGTTCAATATAATCGTATAGCGAATCGAGTGCAATGCTTTCAGTTAGACCCGGTACAATGGCAGCTGACAGATAGTCTTCATCAATAATTTTGACACGTCCATCCATTTTACGGTAGCGCACAAGATGCCATAGTGTTTCATGACCTTTTAAATCTAATGCTTGCTGCACATCAGGTACTTCATGCGCTTTTAAAGTTTCCAGCAGCTTCACTTCTGTTTCAAGTACTATTCCTAAATTCTCTTGTACTTCTTTGAAGCTGGTTAATTTAGAAAACGGAAACTCTTTGACGCCTTGATAAATCACAATCGAACCTTTGCCGCGTATCTTCTGAATCATTCCTTCGCTTACAAGTAAATTTAATGCACGTCGTACCGTTTCACGTGAAGCATGGTACTTCTCCACTAATTCATGTTCAGAAGGTAATTGATCGCCGTAACTCAATTGCATATTTACGATTTGTGCTTTTAATTCATCATAAATCTTTGTGAATTTCTTAGGTTTCGTAATCATAACTCTCACTCTATTCTTTAATCGTTATTCGCAATCACAATAGCACCATAGCCTTCAATCTCGCCATTTGTGATTGAACCGCATTCTATTATCACTTTACCTTCAGTATACAGGTCTTTAGGCAATGTGACTGCATCTTTACTAAAGTTCGCAATCACTAACCAAGTTTCACCTTGATACGAACGTTGATAAATCATCAAGTTCGGATCTTCCATATACATAGGTGTAATCGCTCCATAAGTAATAATATCATGTTCATGACGCAAGCGAATTAATTCGCGATAGGTTTGTAAGATAGAATGTTCATTTTCTATATCATCTTCAACATTGATATGGCGATAATTCTCTGGAATATCTATCCATGGTGTACCACTGGTAAATCCAGCATTTTCACCTGCTGTCCATTGCATCGGCGTACGTGAATTATCACGAGATTTCTGTGCTAAAATCTGCATGATTTTTGTTTCATCATATCCTTTGTCTTTTAAATTCTGATAGGCATTCAATGATTCTACATCACGATATTGATCAATGTGTGTAAAGTGCGGGTTTGTCATTCCGATTTCTTCACCTTGATAAATATATGGAGTACCTTGAAGCATGTGTAATGCTACTGCTAACATTTTCGCACTCTTTTGACGCAATTCTTCCGTTGAATCATCTCCGAAACGGGAAACAACACGCGGTTGGTCATGGTTGCACCAGAAAATCGCATTCCAGCCATTGCCTTCATAGATACCGAGCTGCCATTCCATTAAAATACGTTTCAATGCGATAAAATCGAAATCTGCTAATGTCCATTTTTCTCCATCTTCATAATCAACCTTTAAATGATGGAAGTTGAAAACACTGCTCAACTCTTCGCGTTTTGGATTTGTATATTTAATACAATTATCGATCGTTGTGGAAGACATTTCTCCGACCGTCATCAAGTCTTTGCCTCCGAATGTATTGCGGTTCATTTCATGAATAAATTCATGCACACGCGGGCCGTCTGTATAAAACTCTTTACCGATTTTATCTGAATCTTTAAATTCGCCTTTTGAAATCAAATTGATGACATCAAAACGGAACCCATCTACTCCGAAGTCTATCCAGTAATTGATCATGTCATAAAGGGCTTCTCGTACTTTAGGATTTTCCCAGTTTAAATCCGCTTGAGTAACGTCAAACAGATGCAAGTAGTATTCATCCGTTGCTTCATCATATTTCCATGCATTGCCTCCGAATTTTGATTCCCAGTTTGTTGGCGGCACGCCTTCTTTTGCGGACTTACGGAAGAAGTAATAATCTCTATAAGGATTGCCTTTTGAGGAGATTGCTTCTTTGAACCATTCATGTTCTGTAGAAGTATGGTTAATCACAATATCCATCATTACTTTCAAATTGTGATCATGTGCTGTATCTAATAAGCGTTTTAAATCTTCTTTTGTGCCGAATGCTTCATTTACATTATAGTAATCACTGATATCATAACCATTATCATTCATTGGAGAACGATAAACCGGTGTGAGCCATAGATAATCAACACCTAAATATTCAAGGTAATCCATTTTTTCAATAATCCCGTTTAAATCCCCTGCACCATTACCTGTCGTGTCGTTAAATGATTTAGGATAAATTTGATAGACCACTGATTTTCTTATATCTTGTTTCTTCATAAAATGACCACCTTTACCTTTCTATTGTAAAAAAACAGAACACCCTCTGCACGATGTTCTGTTTTATACTTTTCATCACTTTCATGGTTAGCTTGCGTTGCTATGCTTAAATTTAGTCTACCATTTCTTTTGCTTTGTTTTTCGCAAACTTAGAGAAAACTACTGTTAAAATTGCCGGCACGATAACTGCAATTACTGTACAGATACCATAAACAAGCCAGAAATCTTTTTGAATCGAAATGATTGCGGGCACACCGCCGACACCAACGTTACCTAAGACTTTGCTGGCACCGATAAATGCCCCTAATACACCTGAAGTAAGGATAGCTGCGACGAATGGATATTTCAATGGAATATTCACACCAAACATCGCAGGTTCAGTCACGCCTAAGAAACCAGAAATACTAGAAGTTAAAGCTAAACCTTCTTCTTTAACCATTTTACGGCATTTATAGACAAACCAAGCACCGAAGGCTGCTGAACCTTGGCAGATATTTGAAATTGCGAGAATCGGCCATAAGTAAGTACCTTTTAAGCTTGAACCCATTAATTGGAAGTCTACTGCTAAGAACATATGATGCAGACCTGTAATAACAAGCGGCGCATAGAATAAACCGTAAATTGCGCCTCCTAACCAACCTGCATGTTCGAATAGGAATGTTACAACGTTAGTAATACCTGTACCGACCCACAATGCGATAGGTCCAATCACTAAGAATGCTAGGAAACCTGTCACAAGCAATGCGATAGGTCCTACGACCAGCATCTTAATCGAATCATGTACGACCTTGTTCAAAGCTTTTTCAATTTGTGCTAAAACGTAAGACGCTAATAATACCGGTAAAACTTGTCCTTGATAGTTCAACTGTTTAATATCTAAACCAAAAATATGCCATACCGGAATCTTTGATCCTTCATTCAATGAATACTGAGAGATTAACTGCGGATGCATTAACACAAGTCCTAATACTAACCCGAGTACTGGATTTCCTCCGAACACACGCATACTGCTCCAACCAATTAATGCCGGCAAGAAGATAAATGCTGTTGTCGCAATGACATTGACGATATCTGCGAAGTCAGCCATTTGCGGGAATTGTTCTACTAATGGCTTAGAACCGAATAAATCTTTCATCGTTAAGACATTATAAATCCCCATTAAAAGACCCGCTGTCACGATGGCAGGTAAAATCGGAATAAAGATATCTCCTAATAATTTCACAAGACGCTGGATTGGATTTCCTTTTTGCGCCGCTGCAGCTTTTACATCATCTTTAGAAGCTTCATCTTTTCCGATATCATCCATAAAACGTTTGTATACTTCATCTACAGTACCTGGTCCAATGACAATTTGGTACTGATGATCCGCTTTGAATTGTCCTTTAACCAGCGGGTTGTCATCTAATTCATCTTTATTAACCTTATTGTCGTCCTTTAATACTAAACGTAATCGTGTGACACAATGCGTTGCAGTATCTACGTTTTCTGCGCCGCCGATTGCTTTTACTATCGCTTTTACATCTTTATCTTTAACAGCCATCTTACTCACTCCCTCGTTTTTCTTGTTTGAATTTATTATACTTGTCTAGACAAGTTATGTAAAGGCTTTCATTTAAATTAATACTTTCTTATACATATTCATACAGCATTCAAATACTTAAAGAGGATACGCAGACAAATAAAAAAAACGACAACCTTATTAAAGATTATCGTTTCATAGCAATTACTATTCTACTGTTCATGACGTTCAACAATTTGAATCAAATTACCGCAAGTATCATCAAATATCGCAAATTTCACATTACCATATTCCATCGGTGCCATTGTGAAACCTACTCCTTGTTCTTTAAGGTTTTGATATGTAGCTTGTACATCTTCTACGTCTAATAACGCACACGGAATACCTTCTTTTTTCAAGCCTTCTTGATAGTTTTTCGCAATTTCATGTTCATTCGGCTCTAATAATAGTTCAGAGCCATTAGGTTCTTCTTTAGACACAACAGTCAACCAGCGATATTCACCAGCAGGTTCATCAGATTTCTTCTCAAATCCTAATACTTCTGTATAAAACTTTAATGCATGATCTTGATCATCCACAAAAATACTTGTCACTTTTATTTTCATTTCTGTTACCTCCTGATAGGAATAATTAGTTGTTCCTTTAATGGTACTTAAATAAACCTGTTTGGCTCAGTTTGTATTTGCTGTCATTATAATTCAACTTTCAGCTGAAATTATCAAATAAAAACTAAAAAGGCAATCACTCAACATGACATTGAATGATTGCCTTTTTATATCTATTAGTCTTGGAATTTAATTCTAATGGCGGAGGAAGAGGGATTCGAACCCCCGCGAGCCGTTAAGCCCCTGTCGGTTTTCAAGACCGATCCCTTCAGCCGGACTTGGGTATTCCTCCAAATAAGCACAAGAACAATTGTATTCTATTTTTCTCTAATTGTCAATCAATTTTTACCTTATTTTAATATGAAAGCGTTGACAATTTAAAAAACTAAATAAAATAACACGTACCCCGCAAGATACGTGTTATTGAAATATTAATTTAATACCGTTTGTTTTTGCAGATATTTGTCTACTGCTTTTGCGACGCCGCGTCCTTCTTTAATTGCCCAAACAACTAAACTTTGTCCGCGTCGTGCATCGCCTGCCGCAAAAATATGAGGCTGGCTTGTCGCATAATCTTTATCGTTAGCAACGATACTATTACGTTCTGTTTTCAAATTAAATGCATGCGGTACAGTATTTTCAGTACCGATAAACCCGATTGCAAGCAAAACTAAGTCCGCTGGCCAATGGCGTAATGTATCATCCATTTCTGTAGATCCGTCAGGAAGATCACGCAATGTTTGTGTATAAACACCATGTACATTTCCTAGTTTATCTACATCATAACGCATAGAGTTCGCACCGTATGCACGCGGTTCAAAACCGAATTTTTCTTCGTACTCTGTATGTGCATAGTCCATTTTAAATACCGGCATAGACATCGGCCAATATGGATTACCTTCTATTTCGTAGCGTTCAGGTAATTTAGTGAAGTTGTTGAATTGTACGATAGATTTACAGTTTTCACGTAAAGCTGTCGCAACACAGTCCGCACCTGTATCACCCGCACCGATTACAATTACATTTTTACCTTCTGCACTGATTGTCGCATCTTCAGGTTTCAATTCACCTGTTAAGATTTGCGTTTGTTCAGTTAAATAATCCAGTGCGAAATGAATACCATGACCCATACGCCCTTCTAACGGTAAATCTCTCGCTTGATGCGAACCTGTACATACGATAATTGCATCGAATTGTTCATCTAATGTTTCCCGGGAAATATCTACACCGACTTCAGTGTTAGTGATGAATTTTACTCCCGCTTCTTTCATCAAATCAATTCTGCGGCGAACGACACCTTTATCAAGTTTCATGTTAGGAATACCATACATTAATAGTCCGCCTGGTTCATGCGCACGTTCATAAACTGTCACATCATACCCTTTAGCATTCAGTTCATCAGCAGCTGTCAATCCTGCAGGTCCGCTGCCGACAATCGCAACTGATTGTCCTGTGCGTTGTTCTGGTACACGAGGTTGTACCCATCCGTTTTCGAATGCTTCGTCAATGATTGTTCTCTCAATCCCCTTGATTGCGATAGATTCACGATTGATTTTCATTACACATGCATTTTCACAAGGTGCCGGACAAACACGCCCTGTAAAATCAGGGAAGTTGTTTGTCTCAGACAATCTCTCATAAGCCTTTCTGAAATCACCGCGGTAAACCAAATCATTCCATTCAGGGATGTAGTTGCCGATCGGACACCCGATGGCTTCACGTCCTACAAGCTGACCTGTTTGGCAAAATGGTGTTCCGCAATCCATACATCGCGCACCTTGACGTTGTGCATCTTCTTTAGTGAAGCGCTGCTGGAATTGAAGATGATTTTTTAAACGCTCTGCTAACGAAAGTTCCGGCAGTGCTTGTTTGTCGTATTTCATAAAACCTTTAAATTCACCCATATCTAAACACTCCTTCTGTTTCGTTAATATACTACTGAGAATGGTCCTTCTACTTCAGATGCTTTACGTTCATCATAAAATGCATTCAAAATTGCTTCGGATTGATTATGCGTTTTGCGTTCTTGCGCTTCGATTTTATGCATCATTAATTTAAAGTCTTTCGGAATAACTTTGACTACTTTTTGAGCAACATTATCAAAGTCCGCTAAGACTGCTTTTGCTTTTTTACTGTCTGTGTATCTTACATGTTCTTCTAACATGTCTTTGATTACTTCGAATTCTTCTGGTTCAGAAATCGTGTCAAAATCAAGTGTTGGAAGTGCGTAATAAGATTTAAAGTGTTCTACATCCTCTGGGAAGATATAAGCAACACCGCCGCTCATACCTTGACCAAAGTTGTCTCCAACATTACCTAATACAATGACACGTCCGCCAGTCATGTACTCTAATCCGTGGTTGCCGATACCTTCAACGACTGCATGCACACCGCTGTTTCTGATACAGAAACGTTCACCGGCATAACCGTTGATAAATGCTTTACCAGCTGTCGCACCGTAGAAGCACACGTTACCAGCAATAATATTTTCTTCTCGTTCTTCGTTTGGCGCGTTGATGATGATCTTGCCGCCGGATAAACCTTTACCGACATAGTCGTTTGCATCACCTGTATGGTGAATAGTTAATCCTGAAGGTGTAAATGCACCAACGCTTTGGCCTGCATGGCCTGTAGTTTCAACATAGATTGTATCTTCGGGTAAACCTTCCGCTCCATGTGCACGCGTAATCAAACTGCCCGCAGTAACGCCGACATCACGCTGTTCGTTGCACAAATTGTATGTCCCTTTAAATTGAGTGCCTGCTTCAATTGCTGCTTTAGCGTCAGGTATCAGTTCTGTCTGGTCGAAACCTTTTTCCAAGTGATGCAATTGTTCGATTTGTTTAAATTTAGGTCCTTCTTCTTGATGAAGCAGCGGCGCAACATCTAGTGCACGCGCTTTATCATTTTCAATAGAAGCATTTGCTTCTAATAAATCTGTTCGGCCGATTAATTCTTCGACTGAACGCAAACCAAGTTCAGCTAAGACTTCACGTAATTCTTGCGCGATAAAGTGCATAAAGTTCACAACGTGATGTGCACGACCGTTAAAGAGTTTACGCAAATCTTCATTTTGTGTCGCCACGCCGACAGGACATGTATCTTTGTGACACACACGCATCATGACACAGCCTAAAACTACAAGCGGTGCAGTCGCAAAACCAAATTCTTCTGCACCTAATGCACATGCATAGGCAACATCGTGTCCAGTTAATAATTTACCATCCGTTTCTAAACGAATACGTGAACGTAAATCATTCATCATTAATGTTTGATGCGTTTCTGCTAGACCGATTTCCCAAGGCAGTCCAGCATGTTGGATACTCGTTTTAGGCGAAGCACCTGTACCGCCGTCATAACCGCTGATAACGATTTTATCGGCAAAGGCTTTTGCGACACCTGCTGCGATTGTTCCGACACCGCTTTTAGATACTAATTTTACTGCGATATTCGCTTCTGGATTAGCATTCTTCAAGTCATGTATCAATTGCGCTAAATCTTCAATTGAATAGATGTCGTGGTGAGGCGGCGGCGAAATCAAGCCGATACCCGGTGTTGACCCACGCACCTCAGCAATCCATGGATAGACTTTTTTACCTGGCAGCTGTCCGCCTTCCCCCGGTTTAGCGCCTTGTGCTACTTTAATTTGAATTTCAGTAGCGTGTTGCAAGTAATTGCTTGTTACTCCGAAGCGACCAGATGCGACTTGTTTAATCGTACTTGTATAGTCTTCTCCTTTTGAACCTCTGATATAACGTTCAGGGTTTTCTCCGCCTTCACCGCTGTTGCTTTTACCGCCGATCAAGTTCATCGCTTCTGCTAAAGTTTTATGCGCTTCGGCAGAAATCGAACCATAACTCATCGCACCTGTGTTAAAGCGATGTACGATGTCTTCGATAGGTTCAACAGCATCAATACTGATTGGTGTGCGTTTTTTGAATTGCATTAAATGACGGATACGATCTGTACGATGATCGTTCACTGTTTTCGAATATTCTTTGAACATGTCATAGTCGTTTTCACGACACGCATGTTGCAGCAACCTAATGGTAGTTGGGTTGAAAGCATGGTATTGACCTTGTTGACGCCATTGGAAAGTACTGCCTGATTCCAAGTGTGCTTCTTTGCGTCCTTGACGTTTCTTGTTTTCTTCATCGATCATTCCAATGCTTAAACCAGATAACTTAGATTGTGTACCTGTAAAGTATTTATCGATGACATCATGAGATAAACCAACCGCTTCAAAGATTTGTGCCCCTTGATAACTTTGAACTGTTGAGATACCCATCTTAGACATGACTTTGATAACACCTTCAGCTAATACATCTGTATAAGTTTTGACTTGTACTTCTGCCGGTCCCGGCAATTCGCCTTGTTCCACAAGTGCCGCAATCGTTTCTTGTGCTAAATAAGGTACCACAGCGTTAGCACCGTAACCTAATAGACATGCAACATGATGTACTTCGCGAATTTCTCCGCCTTTAGCAACCAAACTTGTTTCCTGTCTTAAATCTTCTGTGATTAATGCTTGGTGCAAGTAGCTGACTGCTAATAAAATCGGCATTGCATAGCCCGGTTCTGATTTTAAACTGCTGTCATCCAACACTAAAATATCGTAACCTTGCTTCACTGCTTCTACCGCTTTTTCTCTTAACACTTCAAGTGCATCTTCTAAACTGCCGCTGTATACCGTAGATAAATGTTTGGCTCTGAATGGTCCGTTTTCTGCTACTTTTAATTGTGCTTCAGTCAATACTGGATGTTTAAGCTGCAGACGGTTCAAAGCATCTGTATCCGGCAATAACAAGTTGCCTTCTTTACCTAGATAAGATAATTCGCTGGTAACGATTTTTTCACGGTAAGCATCAATCGGCGGGTTTGTAACTTGTGCAAAGAGCTGCTTGAAGTAATTAAATAATGATTCTGGTCGTTCATTTAAGACTGCAAGCGGCGCATCATAACCCATCGCACCGATAGGATCTTTTTTACCTGAAACCAGCTCGGCCATGTATTTATAAATTTCTTCGCGTGTGTAACCGAATTGTTTTTGAAGACGTTCGACTGTTTTAACATCCCAGCCCTTTGTTTCAAATGGAACATTTAGATCTAAATTGACTTTATGCGATTCCAACCATTTCTCATACGGTAATTCACTTGCAATTTCAGCTTTGAGCATATGGTTATGCACCACTTCATGCTTATCAAAATCTACAAGCAGCAATCGTCCTGGATTCAATCTACCTTTGAAAGCGACATCTTCTTCATCTACATCGATAACACCGACTTCTGAAGAAAAGATAATGTAGTTATCTTTCGTTACAGTATAACGACCTGGACGCAATCCATTACGGTCTGTTAATGCTCCGATTTTATCGCCGTTGCAAAAGGCAATCATTGTCGGACCATCCCAAGGTTCCATCATATAGCTGTAGTATTCATAAAAAGCACGTACAGCACTTTGGTTAGCCTTACTGTATTGCCATGGTTCCGGCACGAGCAGCATTGCAGCTTTTTCAGGCTCCATTGCTAATGATAAGAACTCAAGCGCATTATCTACAATTGCCGAGTCGCTTCCATCCACATCTAATACTGCATGCACTTTCGGTCGATCGTTTTCATCGAAAATCGTTTCAACCAAACGTTTCTGACGTGCACGCATCCAGTTGACATTGCCTCGAATCGTATTGATTTCTCCGTTATGCATTAATAAACGGTTAGGATGCGCACGTTTCCAGCTTGGGAATGTGTTGGTACTGAATCGAGAGTGAACCAATCCTAATTTTGATTCATAATCAGGGTGGTTCAAATCGTTGTATAATCCTTTAATTTGGTCAGAACGCAACCAACCTTTATAAACAATTGTCTTAGGAGATAAACTTGTGAAGTATAATTCCAACCCTTGTTCTTCTCCGTAAAACTCAATTTGCTTACGTGCAAGATACAGACGTTTTGCTGCATCAGCACTGTGGTTTAAATCAATAAATACTTGTTGTATCACCGGCATTGTTTCTGCAACATGCGGTGCAATTGCTGTGACATCGACAGGTACATCACGGTACCCGATTACACGAAGCCCCTCACTTTCGAAATATGCTTTAAATACTGTTTCATGTCTTGAACCTTTAATTGGTTCATTAGTGAAAAAGAAACCGACAGCATAGCTGCCCTCTTCAGGCAAGTCTAAATCTGTCTGTTGTTTGAAAAACTTAAATGGAATTTCAGTCATAATCCCTGCTCCGTCACCAGTCATTCCATCTGCACCGATTCCCCCGCGGTGATCTAGACGGCGCAGCATTTCCAGCGACTTGATGACAATATCGTGAGAACGTAAATTGTCCATGTTTGCATAAAATCCTATGCCGCAAGCATCATGTTCGTTTCTTGCATCGTACAAACCTTGCTTTTGCTCATTTTCAGCCATGCTTGCTCCTCCTTTAAATATGCGTGTTGTATGAATTTTCAGATTATTATCGATAAGTTATATAATATAGGAGGGCATTCTTCTGTTCAATATAAATATTAGATGATATCATTCTAATATTTAGAACAATAAGCGTGGTGCAGAATAACATGGAATTAAAACAACTGAAATACTTCGTAGAAGTCGCCAAAAGAGAACATTTATCAGAAGCAGCTTTAGAATTGAACATCGCCCAATCCGCAATCAGCCGGCAAATCTCTCAACTAGAAGAAGAATTAAATACCAAACTTTTCAGAAGAGATGGACGCAACATTTACTTAACCGACGCAGGTCAGCGTTTTATGACACAAGCCACTAAAATTATAGAACAAGCAGAACAAACTTTAGAGATGTTTCGCCATGAACAAGAAGCAGAAGCCAAACGGATTAAAATCGGATATGTAGAAAGTTATGTGGCACAGCTTTTGACTTTGCTGATACAAAAGTTCGAAAAAGATCATGCCGCTACACTGCTTCCAATGATGCAAGAAAATGAGACATTGCTGAAATCTATTTTGAATCGTGATTTAGATGTTGCTTTTACAGATCTGACATCACAATTAAAAAAGCATAATGAAATTGAAATCATTCCATTATTCGAAGATAATTATCAACTTTATGTTCCTAAACAAGATCCATTGACTGCTACTGTCAATCCGCCATTAAACCAATTGAATGCTCAACCATTATTTTTAATGTCAGACTTGCCGCAGCACCTGATACATCAACTTGAAGCTTCCGCAAGATGCACCACTTACCGCATCTCGACAGAACGCTTAGCACATTACTTGCTTAAGCATAACCGCGGTTATGTCATTTCACCGCAATATATGAGTTTGTCAGAAAGCGAGCATTGGGTACGGATCAACTTATCGCATACAGAACTTAAACGCACACTATGTGCAATTGTAAGAAAGGATAATCACAAACCAGAACTTACCGATTTAATGAATGAAATTACCACTCTGCTTTCTCATACGTCAGTTTATCATTAAACCGGCAAAACATTGTACAGATCATACACTTTACAAAATCTTCAACAAATAATTTCATAAAGGTACTATCAATAGCTATCCTATTAATATAGTATGTATTTAAATGCTAAAGATTGAGAGGATAAAATATATGCGATTCAAACTAAAAGAAGAAGAAATATTAGAAGCTCTGCGTCTACATTATCCAGAACAAACTTTTGATAAAGGCAGATTATTAGTTGGACAAAATAAACGCAATAACTTGCACGTTTTTTATTTAGGGGAACAAGATTACTTTGCAGTATTAACTGTAGAGTTCACTACTTTCAATTTCATTGAAACATCTCTTTTCCCGAAATCACAAATCAGCGAGATTCGCCTTAAAGACGCGCTGCTTTTCAGAAAAATGTACGTAACATTTGAACTTGACGGCTCTGTGGCTAAATACGGTACATCTAAAGCACTTATCAGTGATTTCCAACAAGCCAACTACAACAAATTCATTGATGGCGAAAAAGAAAAAGTAATTTATAAAGACGGCAAGTTTTTATAAATCTAGTTAATAATGAACAAATCAATACTCCCAGTTTAGTCATCACTCCTAAAGTGAAAACTAAATCGGGAGTATTAATGATTACCATGGATATACCTTACAACTCATATAAGCTGCTCTCGCAATATCCCTATCTTTGATTACTTCATTCTTTTGATTGCTCAACGCTTCTATCATACTTTCAGACGTTAAACCCTTAGTGATTGTATCTAACTTTTCACAAATATTTTTTAAATCAGATGACAAATTATCCAAATCAATTACATGCCCAGATATGACTAATTTCTCATCATTAATCATATCTTCAATCTCTGACTTTATTTTATGTTTAAGATTTGTAAGAATCTCTTGTTCCTCTATATACTTTTCTTCATTCAATAGATATTAGACCTCCTACTGTAGTCCAAAATAATCGCCTACTCTATGTTCAACTTCTTTCATTTTAGAGATAGTTTGATGAATTTGTTGAGAATATTCAATAAGGCGTTGTTTCCTTTGACTAATACGATGTTGAATTTCTTCAAAAATATATTTATCATAAAAATCATATTTACCAGATTTGGATATTTCTGCTACATAATTTTCTATATCACCACTGTGAATATATTCATAATTACCATTTGAAACAATATCTATGTATTTTCGTTCAATCTGTTTTGCTCTTCTAACACTATTTTCTATATACGTATGATAGTTTAATAATTCTTTTTCCAAGAAAAATATCTTATTAGCTAATTCTTGTGCAACCAGCTCCAAATTGTCATAATCCATTTTTATAATCAGATGATTACCAATAAACTTAAATGTGTCGAGACCATGGCCATGAAACAAATGACCAAATCGGGATGAAGCGTAAAGCTCGACTTTTTTACCTATATCTGGTGAGCCAAAATCAACTGAACCTATGGCATCTGAAGTATGAACATAATTCACAAATTTATTTTTATACTTATCATTGTCAAAATGTTTTTGAATTTCTATAGGTAATAACTTAAAGATATTAGGTGCAGAATAAACACGTACTTTATCAAAATTAAAAATGACCCCCATTAATAAGCTTTGTCCACCACCTAAACTATGACCTGTTCCGTACATCTTTTTAGGTTTGAAAGTTCGACGCACAGATTTCGTCCAAATCATCGCTTCTTCAAATTGGCTCATATTTGAAACATTTCCTTTTAGTTGCTTATTTTTAATCACGGTCTGATTCAAATCAGCATATCTTTTAATATGACTTGTAGGCATTTTCATACTTATGGGCATACCATGGGCTGCTAAAATGGATAAGTCCGCACCAAGATCTGCACCTATATCCTCATAAATACTAGTACCAGCATAAGTCATATAAATCGTATCGTTATCAACCTTACCTTGTTCATCAATTGGAGATACCGCCATTGCTTTAAACCCATTGTTTTTATCTATTCGTTTTACTCTTATCTTCATTGGAATTACTTTATCGCCATCATGTAATTTAACTACGCTTTGTTCGGAATACAATCTATAGACTTTATCTGATAATTCCCAATATGTTTTATCATTTTTACTTAAATCCTTAATACCCATCACTCCCTATTCATCATAGAAAAAAAACGAAGATACATGATAATATTTTAATTATATAGCGAAACGCATTTTTTTATAATATTATACTTAAAAGGAGTCTTGATGTGAAACATAAAATTTTCCTTATCATTTTTTCCACACTTGGCTTTATATTTCTTATTTTAGGAGGTATCCATCACAAATTGACTGTTGATGAAGACCAAAAAATTTTTAATGAACAAGAAAAAAGAATCACTTTGTATCTCAAATACAATACTAAAGTTTTTAAAAATGTCACTTTTACTAAACGCGATATGACCCCCATGGGCAGTTATGTCATTGATGGTTACATGAACAATGATCAAAAGATGAGTTTCACCGCTTTTGCCAGTGCCCCTGACAATTTTCAATTTGTAGGAAGTATGTCCTATACAGACAAATTCGGTAATAACTTAAAAAAAGAGGAAAAGTCTATTGATCAAATCGAACAAGAAATATACGACAAAGAACACTCGAATCATGAACAACATTAATATAATTTAGAATGTATACTTTATTAGACAACTCATATAACGTGAATTGTCTTTTTTCTATTATTGGCATTTTCATAGTTTAAGGATTATAATCACGTTGTTAATCTTCTCTTATAATAAAGTAATAGAGGAATAGAAAGGGTGGCTTATATGTCATTCAAAGATAAACTGTCTCAGCCGTTTTCATGGATACTGATTGGTTTCTTGGTCATATTCATTGCAAGTGTGCTGTTTACTCTTAGCAATGCACGCTTTTATCGTATGCCTATTGGTGAAATCACACAGATTACACACCAAAAAGCTGTACCCGTGACAGATGAACATCATAATGAAGATACGAAACATACTGAACATCTTAAGTTCAAAGTATTAAACGGCAAGTTCGAAGGACAGACAGGTACAATTGCACATAAATATTACGCATCACAAGCGGACTCAGAAAAGTTTCATACACACGATAAAGTCCTGTTACATATTAATCAATCCCCTAAAGATGCGACTATTATTGAAAAGAAACGCGATACATTAGTAGTCGTTATCACAGGATTATTTGTATTAGTTGTGCTCTGGGTTGGACGCAAAGTCGGTATTCAATCGATTCTTTCTCTTGTATTGAATACTGCGGCAGTCATCGGTGCCATCGCATTGCATAATGCTTTTCAAGGGCTTAGTCTCTTTTGGTTAATGAGTCTTGCGGTGGTAATCTCAACCATCATCACCCTATTACTCGTAACCGGATGGCATTGGCGTACTACTATTACGATTTTCAGCACACTGCTAGGTACTTTCATCTGTGTCGGCATTGCGGAAATTGTCATACGCTCAACTGCAGGTGCCGGTATTAAATATGAAACAATGAGTTTCCTCACCTTACCGCCGAAAGAAGTCTTCATGGCTTCTGTCATTGTCGGAACTTTAGGTGCAGTGATGGATGTCGCCATTACCATTGCGAGCGGTATGTATGAAATCAAACAACGTACCCCTGATATCGATTTGAAACGCTGGGCATTGGCCGGACGCCATATTGGACAAGACATCATGGGAACTATGACGAACATCTTATTGTTCTCTTATTTAGCAGGCAGCTTGCCGATGATGCTGATATATCTAAGAAATGCGAATACCATTACCTATACAATTTCAATGAACTGGTCATTAGAAATTGCACGTGCTTTAATCGGAGGTATCGGCATTGTCTTAACTATCCCAGCGACTATTTTATTAATGGAATTATGGGTGAAATTGAGAGGTGATCAAGCATGAACGCAGTCTTAATACTCGCACTGATTCTCTTCATCTTGATGCTGATATTCGGCGGTAAAAAAGGCGCTGTATCTTACGGCATGCTGTTTTTAAACTTCGTCCTTGTCTTGCTTGCCTTAGTTGCGGTTGTCTTGAAATTACCGATACCTATTGTAGCAATCGTCTTTTGTATCATTGTCGCAAGCCTGAATTTATTCGGACTCAACGGCAATAACGTTAAAACACAAGCTGCATTTTATGCAACTTGTATCACCACGCTTGTATTATTAGGCGCTATATATTGTGCTGTTGCATTAGGACACTTGCAGGGATTTGCGTCGGAACAGCAAGACGAAACCTACGTTTATTCGATGAACATTGGGATTAATATGATTCAATTTATGGTCTTTACCACTTTGCTTGCAGTCATAGCAGCCGTAGTCGATCTGGCAATTACCATCAGTTCGCCGATGTATGAACTTAATGTTACCAATCCTGATTTAAATCGATTCGAATTGTTCCAATCAGGCATGCGTATTGGACGAGAAATTTTAGCAACCTCTGCCAATACCATTTACCTTGCCTATTTCGGAGGACAGCTCACCCTGTTCTTTTGGTTCTTTAAATTAGATTATTCATTCGGACATATCATAAACTCTAAAATCTTCACTCAAGAGTTCGTCTCAATTTTATTCGGCGGCATTGCTGTTGCGATGAGTATTCCGATTACAGCTTGGATCACTGCTTGGCTGATTAAAAGACAACATCCGAAAAAGACGGTATCGAAATAAGTTTTAAAATCGTCACACCTTCACAGCAATGTTATAATAATCATGCTCAACACATCTTATGAAGGAGGAACATATACATGGCAAGACAATCTAATTCAAAATTACGTCGTTTTTCTAACGTTTTAAATATTGTCGGTTACGGCATCGAAGCTTATAATGCGTATGCGCACAACTCTAAAAACCGCAACTTATCTCGTATCGGCTTAGTGATCAATGTAACAGGAGGTATCCTTGATTTCTATACAGCATTGCAATCAGGACGCTTCTTCACAAAAATCTTCTCATTCGCAAACTTGGTAACAGTCTTTGCGACATCTTATAAACGCTTTAAAGCTTTAAAATCAAATTAACATACAATAACGCAAGCTGAACTTCCTTTTTTATAAGAAGTTGCAACTTGCTTTTTTTAATAATCCAAAATATAGATTGTACAAGACATTACTTTGGATTACTGCTATAATTTGATTTGAATATACATTTATAGTTGCACTGCACATAAGCCTATCGACATAATTATTTTGCAGCAACATCTAGGAGGAAACAACATGAAAATCCAAATTACTGATAGCGCATTAAAATGGTTTAGAAACGAGTTAGATTTAGAGCCGGGAGATAAAGTGAACTTTTATGTACAAGCTTATGTACATACTGGACTGCATGAACACTTCACAACAGCGTTCAAAATCGAACCTTACGACAAAAACGCAGCGGCTTCTGTTACAGTAGATCGCATCACTTTCTATATCAATGATTCAGATGTATGGTTCTTTAAAGGTCTTGATTTATTGGTGGACTATAATCCGGAAATCGATGAAATTGAATACAAAAATACACAACTTTAATCCAAAAAGAGGTATTGGCAGTCACCAGTACCTCTCTTTTATTGCGAAAAAAATCCAGAGACCCTATCCGTCTCTGGATTTTAAACATTATTCAATTAATGGATAAAGTTATAGTAACCTACTTGGCTTGCAGGAATTGTACGATAAGTCGTATAACCAGGGTTGCCAGTAAAGTTCATTTCAGATACTAATAAACTTCCGTCGCCATTGACACGTTCTACGAACGCTACGTGGCCAAAAGGTCCAGCATCTGATTGCAAGATTGAACCTACAGTTGCGTAATGGTCTACAGTGTAGCCGTCTGCACGCGCTGCATTATCCCAGTTATAAGCATGCCACCAATAAGTGCTGATCGGTTTGCCGATTTGAGCACGGCGATTGAATGTATGCCATGTACATTGACCCCAGTCATATAAGTTAGAGTGGTTGAATACCGGAGTATAGTAACCGCCTCTGCTCGTTGAAACTGATGGTGAAGGCGAATTAGTATTCGCTGCAGTTGTACCGACTACTTTTAATTTTTGTCCCGGATAAATAAAGAAGTTATTTAAACCGTTTAACTTCATAATGTTTTGGTATGTCGTACCGTATTTTGATGCGATTAATGATAATGAATCACCAGGTTGTACCGTATAAACTGAACCGCCTGAAACTTGTGTTCTATTATTAGAAACCGTAGTACTGCTAGAAGCTGTACCGGATACTTTTAAAACTTGTCCTGGATGGATTAAGAATCCGTTTAATCCATTCAAGCGCATAATATTTTGGTATGTCGTACCGTATTTTGATGCGATTAATGATAATGAGTCACCAGGTTGTACTGTATAAGTAGACCCGCCTGATGAACCGCTTGAAGTACTTGTACGATTTGTATTCGCAGAACCAGACACTTTTAAGACTTGGTTCGGGAAAATCAAGTTTGAACTTAAATTGTTTAATGATTTAATATTCGCAATGGACGTGTTGTGACGGTGTGCAATAGACCACAAAGAGTCGCCAGCTTGGACTCTATATGTTGAAGCAGCATCTGCAGCTCCAGCAGTAGCAATTGCAGAAACAGCGCCAGTCCCAACAACAGCAGCAATAATTTTCTTTTGCAATGGAAATGCCTCCTGACAATAGTATATTCTCTCGATCAGCGATGACTGTTCATCCTGCCTGCCCTTTCGGATTGCCATTGCTGATTTTCTCTTTTCCACCTATACACTTAATTATTATACACATCATTTACGTATGACATATTATCATTAGATGACATTTAGGTTACAAAAGATTCAATTCTATTTTTTCTAATATAATGTAAGCGCTTAACTTATTGTCGCATCTATAAACAATCCTATTTAAGATACCTTTTATTTATATCATTACTTTTTCCACCACGATTCCAACAAGTTCCCCCGATTACTATCAATCATTGAACCCTATTTTCGTCTTGAATTTCCGATAAACCAAAAAATATATTTATTACGTCGTAAACATTTGTAAAATTAACAAAAATTAAATACATTTTGATACGTTTCACTGGTACTATAGTGTTGTGTGCTTAACACAATCCAATAAAAAGGAGGACACAAATGCATAAGTTACTATTAAGAACTTGCTTCTTAGTCGCAACTTTATTCTTACTGTTCAACATCACAAGTTTTGCGGCAGAAACAGCAGCAACTCCGTCTGACAGTATGGATACGACAGTACAAACAGCTCAAGAACCAAAAGCATCCGCTTCTGACAATGCACCTGTGCAGGAAGCACCTGCTGAAACGACACAAAAAACAGCAGACGTACCCGCTTCGCCAACTGAAAACACTGCACAAAGCATTACGCAGACCGCACCATCTTCAGACTCAACACCAACAGCTGAACCTGAAGTTGCAAAAGCAAGTCCTGCATCTACTGACACTGCAACACAAACTACTACGCAACCCGCTGATACTGTGAAACCTGAAACAACAACAGCACCAAAAACACAAACCGTTTCGCAACCATCAGCACCAACAACACAAAATGCTGAGCCTGACACTATGACAGCTTCAGCAGCACGCAGCACTGCACAAACAGATTCCAACACTGCGCAGCACGTCAAAATTCTTCATACTAATGATATGCACGGACGTATCTTAGAAGAAGACGGACGCGTCATCGGGATGTCTAAATTAAAGACCATCAAGCAGCAAGAAAATCCGGATTTAATGCTGGATTCCGGGGATGCTTTCCAAGGTTTGCCTATCTCTAACAACACAAAAGGTGCAGATATGGCAGAAGCAATGAACGATGTGGGTTACGATGCTATGGCCGTCGGCAACCATGAGTTCGATTTCGGCTTGGATCAAGCAATCAAATACAAAGATCAATTAAACTTCCCTATTCTTTCGGCGAATACATATAAAGATGGGAAGCCGCTCTTTGACCCTTACACCATCGTCAATAAAAACGGCATTAACTACGGGATTATCGGTGTCACAACACCTGAAACCGGCGTTAAAACACACCCGAATAACATCCAAGGTGTCACTTTTACAGAACCGATTCCTGCCGTACAAAATGTCATGAATCAAATTAAAGACCAAGCAGATATTTTTATCATTCTCTCTCATTTAGGGATTGACGGGTCTACCAAAACTGAATGGCGCGGAGATACATTAGCGAATACGTTAGCGCGCGATCGCCGCTTTAACGACAAAGAAATTATCATCTTAGACGGCCATTCGCACTCAGTCATTGAAAATGGCGAAATCAATCAAAATACATTGTTAGCACAAACAGGTACAGCGCTCGCAAACATCGGAAAAGTAGAATTCGATTATGCAGATAACACTGTATCTAACTTAAAAGATTCATTAATCAACGTGAAAGACACAGCGAATGTACAGCCTGATCCAACTTTGCAACAAAAAATGGATGAAGCAAAAGCGAAATTCGACGCACAAGTGTCTGAAGTAATCATTCCTGATAACCAAGTACAATTCCAAGGTGAACGCGATGATGTTCGCAGACACGAAACTAACTTAGGGAATGCTATTACAGACAGCATGGAAGCTTATGCTCAAGACGGTTTCTCGCACCCTGCAGATTTTGCGGTAACTAACGGCGGCGGTATCCGTGCTTCTATCGATAAAGGCAAAGACGTTACACTTGGCGATGTGATTACTGTATTGCCATTCGGCAACACAATTTCTCAAATCCAAGTTTCTGGCGAAAACGTTAAGAAAATGTTCGAACACAGCCTGAGTGCACCAGTTGAAAATGGTGAATTAGGCGCAAACGGCGGTTTCTTGCACGCTTCTAAATCTATCCGTGTTTATTACGACATCAATAAAGCACCTGGTGAACGTGTACTTAAAATTGAAGTCTTAAATAAACAAACACAGCAATTCGAACCATTAGATAACGCCCGCACTTACTATGTAACCACAAATGATTTCACAGCTGCCGGCGGCGATGGTTACGATATGTTAGGCGGACCGCGTGAAGAAGGCATCTCATTAGATAAAGTCTTTGCGGACTACCTTGAAACAGCAGATTTATCACAATACGCTACAGATACAGCCAGCCGTATTATCAATGGCCAACCTCCTGTTGCGGATACTGAAACACCTGGCGTCAAAACAGATACACCAGCAGAACAAGACAACAGCCCAGCACCAGGTCAATCTTCTGAACCTGCAGCACAAGGCAATGTACCGGTTGTACCTGAAGATCAACCAGCAGTTGCTCAACCGCAAACACCTGTTGTTAACGGACAAGGTAATCCTGTCAAAGCACCATCCAATGTGATTCCTTTCCCATCAAACAAACCATCAGGTGTGCCTGCAGACCAGCCGGCTGCAGCACAACACACGAACACTGCACATCCTGGCACTGCAGCTGACAACGTGATGTACCATCCAGCACATAAAGCTGTACATCATAACAATACAGCTGCGCCGACAAACAAAACTGCTCAATCTGATGCAAGTCATCACTTGCCGAACACAGGCACATCACAACTTCCATTCTTACCGATTGGATTAGTCCTTTTAGGTTTAGGTACTTATTGTGTAACACGAAAAGCAGATAAAGCAGCATAAACCCAAATAAAAGCAGCGCAACTTCCTATATTTTCAGGAGGTTGTGCTGCTTTTTCTTCATGCAATATATTATGAAAATGTCGCAATGGTCATCTTCGGTATACCAAAATATGTTTCTAAGAAATCTTGGTAGTTCTCTTTCGTTGTTGTTTGTACAGACTTATCACCGTTTGAAAGCAGTGTTAAATGATTATGTGTTAATGTATTGCGTCCGGTTTCTGTCGCTTTTGTGATCAGTAAACCTTGAACAAATATAGAATCCGGGCTGGATTGATTGTAGGCAATCCCATCTTCGAATGCCTCTAACGTTTTTGGTTCATTCAACACACGGTAGCTGATTTGCCATGCTTGTTGTGCATCAGACCATTTCTCAATGTCATAATAATCTTCATTCAAGCCATGTACTCTGTAACTGCCTGTCACATCTGACAGACCTTCACTTGGACAAGGCATAGGCAAAGCAAATTTCGGCATGTCCCCAAAACCGATATCTGCGACATACGCTTTATCATCAATCGTGACTTTTAAGGACATATGCGAGCCTTCACGCGCCCAGCCGTTCGGACTCATCACGGTTGCGGACATTGCGTCGACTTCAAAGCCTTTATATTCTAAATAATGCTTAAAGAAATAATTCATTTCATAACAAAAGCCGCCGCGCTGTTCATCTACTACTTTTTGCATCATCGCTTCATCTGTCAATGCAAGCGGCCAGCCATTCTGCACGTTGATATTTTCAAACGGCACCTTCAGCATATACTGGCGGATATAGTGATTCAACGCCTCTAAATCTGCAGATTTATGGTCATTCGGATCTATTCCTAAATAACGTTCTAATCTTGTGAAGTCCACCACACTATCAGCCTTCTTTCTCTGTTTTTACAACACGCAAAGTGTCGTCTTTTAACAAGATACATCACTTACTATTCTAACTTAGCCTGTGCACTGATGCGATGAATGCGTTTAAGCACACTTATTATTGTTTTTGAGACTGTTTCACCCACTCTAATACCGCAAATCTTCACGCTATTTGTTAGATCAACCTGATGTAAATTAAAAGATGCCCTCCACACTTAGTGAAAGGCACCTTGTTGATGCATTAATTATTTTAATTGATCTAATGCTTGTTTTAAGTCTTCGATTAAATCATCAGTGTCTTCAATACCTACTGATAAACGGATTAAACCATCCGCAATGCCTTCTTTTTCACGTACTTCTTTAGGGATAGAAGCATGTGTCATTAATGCTGGAACAGAGATTAAACTTTCTACTGCGCCTAAGCTTTCTGCTAATGTGAAGTATTTTGTATTTCGAATGACTGCTTTCGCTGATTCGATATCCGGCACTACAAATGATACAACACCAGTGTGTCCTGTTGCTTGACGTGCTTGAATATCATGGTTCGGATGATCTTTTAAGCTTGGGTGATAAACTTTTTCTACTTTAGGGTGGTTCGCAAGCATTTCAGATACAGCAACTGCACTGCGGCTGACTTGTTCCATACGTAAGCCTAATGTTTTAATACCGCGGATAAGCAAGTAGCTGTCTTGCGGTCCTAAAACGCCGCCTGTAGAGTTTTGGATAAAGCCGATACGTTCCGCTAAATCTTCATCATTTGTCGCAACTAAACCGCCGATGACATCACTATGACCGCCGATATATTTAGAAGCAGAGTGTAAAACAATATCTGCACCTAAAGTAAGCGGATTTTGGAAATAAGGTGACATGAATGTATTGTCTACTACTGAGATTAAGTTGTGTTTTTTCGCGATATCCGCTGATGCTTTAATATCTGTAACACGTAATAATGGGTTAGACGGTGTTTCAATGATTAACATTTTTGTTTCTGGTTTGATAGACGCTTCAATATTGTTTGCATCTGTTGTATCAACGAAATCTGCATCGATACCTAAACGGTTGAATACTTTTGTTAAGACACGGAAAGTACCGCCGTATACATCAGAGTTGACCACAATATGATCGCCTTTGTCTAATAACATCACTACTGCAGAAATTGCGGCTACACCTGAACCGAACGCATACCCGAAACGTCCATGTTCTAAATCAGCAATTGTACTTTCTAAAGCAGTACGTGTAGGGTTGCCGCTTCGTGAATACTCATAACCTTCACGCAAGTCTCCGATATCATCTTGCAAATAAGTACTTGTTTGATAAATCGGTGTTGTTACTGCACCAGTATAGTCATCAGTCGTATGTCCGCCATGGACCATTTGTGTTTTTTTATTCATGATATTAGCTCCTTTTTTAATCGTTTCTGACAACAGTAAAAGACACCTTAAGATAACGTGCTTGATCAACATTATCAGTGCCTCTCACTTGTTGTTTGAACTTCATTTACTTATTGTGTTTTCCCGAATAATTAAAGATGGATTTAGACATGTAGCGATCGCTGCCATCAGGGAAGACGGTCACAATCGTACCTTTGTCTAGGCGTTTTTTGATTTCTAATGCACCTTGCAGCGCTGCTCCCGATGAGCTTCCTACAAGGAGGCCTTCTTGCAATGCCAGCTGTTTTACATTATGAAAAGCAGCTTCATCCGCAATTGTTAAGATTGTTTCCACTAATCCTTTATCCAAGAAGACCGGCCATTTTTCAGAACCGATACCTTCTGTGTCATGCAATTGCTTTTTACCGCCGTTGAGCACTGACCCGACAGGCTCAACAATGACATTTTTCACATTGTGTTCAGCCAGCACTTCTGCAGTACCTGTAAAAGTACCCCCAGAGCCGACGCCGGCCACAAAATAATCAATCTGCGGCACTTCTTTCAAGATTTCTTGCGCAAGTGTGTCGCGATATGCGCCTGGATTATCTTCAGATTCAAATTGGTTCATATAATATGCACCATGTTCTGCCGCATATGCTTTTGCTTCATTTTGCGCACCAATCATACCGCCGTTTTGCGGTGTTCGAATCACTTCAGCTCCCAATGCTTCCATAATCGAAATTTTCTCCGCCGCAAATCCTTGTGGTGCGTAAATCACACATCGCAAACCATAATGATTCGCCGCAATCGCTAATCCAATACCTGTGTTTCCAGCCGAAGCTTCAACAATCGTATCTCCGCGTTGAATTTGTCCTCGTTCTAATGCTTGCTCCACCAAATACTTTCCTAAACGGTCTTTGACACTGCCGCCAGGATTAAATTGTTCCAGTTTCGCATAGATAGTGACGTTCTCATCACTGAACGATTCCAATTTAACGAGAGGCGTATTGCCGATTAAATCATATGCAATCATTGGTTTCCTCCCCGAGATGCGTGTGACGAAAGGC
Organism: Staphylococcus sp. EZ-P03; assembly: GCF_003344575.1. Taxonomy (NCBI): domain Bacteria; kingdom Bacillati; phylum Bacillota; class Bacilli; order Caryophanales; family Staphylococcaceae; genus Staphylococcus; species Staphylococcus sp. EZ-P03. Next base: position 32,632 of record NZ_QPMO01000019.1, read on the forward strand.
TTAACGTCTTTCTTAATTACGCAACCCAATTATTCCTATCATACTAGTCTGAATTATAACGCAATACAGTAAGGAATGCAATTGAATACTAAGATTAAAAAATTCCCGCTGTCTGACAGCGGGAATAGTATAAAATCTTAGGTTTAGAAAAATTGAATTACAAATACTAGCAATATCACGACAGGTAAGACAAATTTCACTAAATAATACCATGGCGCAAAGAACTTGAAGCGATCATAACCAAAGACAGATTTCAAATCCTCTTTCGTTAATAACTGACCAACAAATAAAGTCGTGGCTAATGCGCCTAAAGGCATTAAAATATTTGAAACTAAGAAATCCATATTATCGAAAATTGTACCTGCTAAGAAATGTACACCGCTCAAACTGCTGAAAGATAATGTTGCCGGAATACTGATAATAAACACAAGTATACTGCCAATCACTGCAACTCTGCCGCGTTTGCGATTATCATTCTTCGTAAAGTTCGATACATTCAATTCTAATAATGAAATTGAAGATGTCAGTGCCGCAAATAAGAATAAAATTAAGAAAATCAGATAGAAGCCTGGACCAAAGCTCATCTTTTCAAAGACATGCGGCAATACTTTGAATAGCAGACCCGGACCTTCTTCTGGTTTATAACCGAATGCATTAATCGCAGGGAAAATTGCAAGGCCTGCCAATAATGAAACAATAATATTCATAATAACAATTGATAGTGCTGATGTTTTAATCGTCATCTCTTTCGGTGCATAACTGGCATATGTAATCATTCCGGTTGTACCTAAAGATAACGCAAAGAAAGATTGTCCCAGCGCGAACAATACACCTTCCATGGACAGCTCTTCCATACGCGGTTCTAAAATGAAACGCACACCTTCCGCTGCACCTTCAAGTGTCAGTGATTTGACCACAATTAAAATCAAGAAGACAAATAACAGCGGCATCATTACTTTAGAAGCTTTCTCTAATCCATGTTCTACCCCTAACATGACAATCAGCATTGTAATTAAAATAAATGCCCCTTGTCCGATAATCGTATAGACTGGATTGCTGATGACTTGATCAAAGTGAATACTGCCTAAACCGCCTTGATCGAAGCCTAAAATCTGCATAGCGACTTGTGCAATATAGATGACAATCCAACCGCCGACTACGCTGTAAAATCCGAATAAAACAAATACTGCAATATTACCGCTCCAGCCTATCGCATTCGTCCATTTCTTATTGGAGAGCTTGCCGAAGATTGCAGTTGTGTACGTTCTGCCGAGTTTCCCGATTGTGAATTCCATAATCAGCAGCGGCAAACCGATAAATATTGTAAATATCAAAAACATAATTAAAAACGCACCGCCGCCGTACACACCGGCCATATATGGAAATTTCCACATAGCCCCTAGTCCGATTGCCGAGCCTGCGCTTGCTAAAATAAACCCTGTTGACGTTTTCCATTGAGATTGTTTCGACACGTTCTTCATCCTTTTCTATCTGTTTAGAGTTGCGTTTAACTCATTTACGTTAAAGCGTTAAAGCGTTCATGTGATTAAGTATACTATAACACAATAATAGCAATCCCTCAACCTTAATTTAAAGTGTGAAAACTTGATTTAACCTTGTCATCATAGCGGTTTCAATGATTTTCAAAAGTTCATTTTTTAATTTCAAGTACAGCACAAAAAAGACTGCTTAGATCTCAAGCTTGAGAAAATATTAATGCTAAGCAGCCATACAAATATATTTGATTTTTTAATTTTAGCAAAGATATCAGGCACAAAACAAAAAGAGATTACCCTCTTTTAGGATAACCCCTTGCATCTCATATTTTATTCATCTATTTGTGATTCATTTAATTCTAATAGTGAATCCAGCATTGAACTTACTTCACCCTCTAATGTTTCGCGGCGGTAACTCAACTCATCGAAGTAGTTGATGAATGTTGTTCTGACGAAGCCGCTTTCGATTACACCGAACATTAATTCTTCAAACGCTGAAAACGAAATGGATACATCGTTCTTTTCATAGAACACTTTAAATAAGGCAATCACTCGCTTATGCAGTGCTGCGACATTGACATATAACTGTTCTTTGAATTCTTCAGGCGCTTGTGTAAATTGCAAGTACATGCGCAAGTAACTAATGTTTGGTTTGAAAACCACGTCTAAAATAAATTGCTTCAAATTCTCTAATGACGTATGAGAAGCATCTTCTTGCAAATCAAGCATTCTATTAAAATGATTAAATATACGCACCGTACATTCTTCATAGATATTTGCTTTACTTGGGAAGTAGTAGTAAAGACTCGCTTTTTTTATTGAAACGCTTTTCGCGATTTCATCAAGAGTGCAACCATAGTAACCCTTTTTCGCAAACAGCTCAATCGCATTTTTGATAATCTCATTCTTCATTGCGAAATCCCTCCAATCATTTCTCTCTTTCTCATTCTGCGGAAATTTCTTCTTGATGGCAGGCATTTGTATAAAAAGCATTTTGTAGTAACAATTTTCCTCTTACAAGAGGTGACTACCTTGGGGTGTCAACGGGGAACTTATTAGTAAAAATACTCTTGGAGCCATCATAACACATCCAAGCACTCTGATACATTAATAGTCGATTATACTTATATGATTTTACGCTACTTTTCTTAATATGTAAAACGCTTACACGTAAATGTTACGATTTATACAAAAATTTAATAATATTATCAATTATTTCTTCTAATTGTGAACTTCTTGTGATCAAATGACCGGCATGTGCATAACTATGCAGTTCCGCTGACACAGCTTGTGTCAGATTTTGAACAATCTTTTTTGCACTTTCATGATAGGACTGATCATCAGCACCGCCGTACGCAACGAATGTCGGTGATGTCACTTTGTTCAATTCATTCATAGTCTGGTTCACAAATGCCTCAAAATGCGCTGCACCTTCACGATAAGCAGGAACATAAGCCATTTGCTCTGCTTGTTCTTCCTCTGTACATCCGATGTAATATTGCAGACGTGTACCATAATGGTTCAATCTGCTTAAGACACCCGATTGAGATTTACGGTAAGGGACAGACATCGCAATCGTACGTGCAACGTCAAACTGCTGTGCTAACTTCAATGCAAAAATACCGCCTAATGATACGCCTGCTACATTGATATTGGTATAACCTTTCGCATGAAGAAAACCATATGCTGCTTCTGCATCTTCCCACCAATCTCTGATATCGTATTGAACAAATTCAGATACAGGCAAGCCGTGCCCTCTGTAACAAGGTGCGTAACAAGTATAACCTTTTGCATGTAATGCCTCAGCAAGTGCTTTCACATCTTGTATTGTACCTGTAAAAGAGTGCAATAATAGAACCGCTTCAGATCCGCCTTCTAAAAAGAGTGCTTTTGGTGCTTTAACTTTTAACATTCAACTCACTCCATCTCAGTTGTAATCCTATTATAGAATGATTATACGGACTATTTCCACAAAAGGTTAAGCGTAATTTAATATTTAAATGTATTAATTAAAAAGACTAGAAAACATTGGTGTATTTTCTAGTCTTTGATGCAACTTATTTAAGATGTGACATTGCGCGCTCTTCTTGTTTGATACGTATAAAGAGTATATACGCATACGGCAGCAGTAAAATTGCTGCAGGATAAGCGTGTGTTAATAAGATGACCCCTATCAACTCAGGTATAATATTTAAAAAATAGTTTGGATGCTTGATATACTTAAATATACCCGTTTTTATTACTTTATGCTCTTTGAGAATATATATTTTCAAAGTCCAAATCGGTCCTAGTGTATGAATTACCCAAAATAATACAATATAACTCCCGATTAATAACAAAGTTCCCGCTTGAGCGATCCTATCAAAGGGAGGGTGATAAATAACTGCATAACTAAAACTCACTAAATAGATTAAAATATGTACCCATGCAAGGTACTTAGAATTTCTTGCACCATGTTCTACTGCACCCTGTGCAATTAAAAGCCGCTCGTGTTTCATTGAAATAGATAAAGAATACAACCTAACTAAAAAGAATAAACCTAATATTGCGACACTCATTGACAACCTCCATACCTCACTATCAATAATCATAAACAAAGCCTGGACTTCGAATGCTGATCAAAATCCAGGCTTCCTCTACTTATTTCTTAAAAATTTTTCTACAACTTTTTTACTTAAGCTTTCATAGACAACATCTGAGCAATTCATTAAACAAAAAAGAAAAAAAGAAAAAAGAAAAATAGAAAAGAGAAAAAAGAAAAAACACAATATAAAACATCAAAGAAATAACAAAAAAATAACAAAATGTGTGTCATGCTTAATTTCAGACTACTTAAGCACAAGTTAATTTTAATGTCTCTTGCCCTCTTTTCCAATTAACGCATCATTAACAAATTCTTAACTTTAGTTAATGCTTGCAGTGCATTATTATGTTCGAAAAAGACTCAATTGCTGTATAATCCTTTTAAACCATAACAGGAGGAAATTACATGCCTAAAAAAGTTCTAATCGTCAATACAAGTGTCGACCATTTCGAAAATTTTGATGTTGCTACTGGTTTGTGGCTAGGCGAACTCGTTCATTTTTATGACGTCATGCACCGTAATCATATCCAAATGGATATCGTCAATACTAAAGGAGGCGCAACGCCTATTGATCCAGTCAGTACCTCCAAACTTATGCTGGATAAATTAACCAAGCAATATCAAAACAATCAAGCATTTATGCAATTGTTAGAAACATCACCCTCTATTAAGACAATCAATCCTAAAGATTATGATGCTGTTTATTTCACAGGAGGTCATGGTGTCATGTATGATTTCCCAGGAAATCCTGATATTCAACGTGTGATTTCAAAAGTCAGAGAACAAGGCGGTATTGTCTCAGCAGTTTGCCATGGGATCTGTGCTTTCTTAGATTTCAAAGATACAAATGGCGTTTATTATGTATCTGGCAAAAAACTCACAGGCTTTTCTAATTTCGAAGAAAAATTGGCTCATCGTAAAAAGTTAGTACCATTTATGTTAGAAGATCAATTATTTGCACAAGGTGCTGATTATACTAAAGCTGCATTGCCATTTCGTCCATATACTGTCACAGATTATCATTTAGTCACAGGTCAGAACCCTCAATCTCCTAAACGTGTCGCAAAAAAAGTACTAGCATTATTAAACGCAAAAGACAAAATAAAATAGTTACACAGAGAAAAAGACCTGGTCGCAACCACTTTGGTTGTGCCAGGTCTCTTGTTATTTTGGGGGTTTTGATTGAATTTGTTTTGGAGGTCCTTCAATCACGTGTCTTTAATGCTATCTATTTTAGAGTGATCATGTTTTTTAGTTGTTGCCGTTAACGACTTTATCTGCGTCGTTTAATGATTGTTCTGTAATGCCGTGTGATTGTGTCCAGTGTGTTGTTACATTTGCGCCTGAACGTTTGAATAAATCAATTAAGCGTTCGCTTTCAGATACAGGTACGATAGGATCATGTGTACCCATTGAAAGGTAAATGTCCATGTGACTTAAGTCTTTAACGTCATCAATTTGTGTCGGGTAAAGTCCTGCGAATAATAATGCTTTATCGAATTTAGTGTTGTCGCGCAATAACAAGTTAATCGCAATATTTGTACCGTTTGAGAATCCGACTAAGATTGCTTTTTCTAAATCAAAGTCATATTCTTCAGCAGCTTCTTTTAAGAAGTCGTATAACTCTGTACCGCGTTCCTCTAAATCTTCCCAGTCATATTGACCTTCGCCGTGGCGTTTGAAGAAACGTGTCATACCGTTTTCATCTACGTTGCCTTTCACACCCAGCATATTATAGTTTTGGTTCAAGCGTAATGCGAGCGGGAATAAATCTGATTCATCGCCGCCAGTACCGTGCAAGAGAATAAATGTCGGTTGATCTTCACCGTTACCTTTTTTGAAAATGTGTTTCATACTTAATGCCATCGTATCTGCCTCCTAGAGTTATTAATTATTGATTTTTACGGCCAGGTTGGTTGTGGCGTGTCGTATCAATATGACGCACTTGTGCTTCGATTGCTTCTCTTTTTGGTTCTAAGAATGGAGGTAATGATAATTTTTCACCTAGTGTTTCATAGTCTTCATCACCCATGAATCCTGGACCATCTGTCGCAATTTCAATTAAGATACCAGGATAGAATTTAGAATAAAGTGATTTGAAGAAGTAACGTTCCACAAATCCAGAGTTGCCGATTTGATATTCATTCAAACGGTCAATCCATTCATCTAATCCTTCTTTGTCAGCGACACGGAATGCTGTGTGGTGAATTGTACCGTAACCTTGCATACCTGGGTTGCCGCCGAGTTTGCGTACAATCACTTGTCCGCCGTTGCCGCCTTTGCCTGTTTCGAATAAGTGATAGTCGCCTTCTTGATCTACTTCTTTATAGCCATAAACTTCTTCGAATACAGCTTTGAATGGGTCAAAACGGCTTACGTTTAATTCGATTGGGCCTAAACCAACAATCGCATATTCTTCAGGTACTGGCGCATTTTTCCATGCGACACCTGGTTCTACACTATCAGCCGCATCTTTTTCGTCTGAGATTAATGTGTATTGTTGTCCATCGAAGTCTTCGAATTCAATGATTTTTTTACCGAATCTTTCGCTTGGCGCATCGTGTTTTACATCTAATTCGTCAAAACGATTGTTCCAGAAATCAATTGCCGCATCTGATGGGACACGAAGTGTAATACGTGCAATTTCATCAGTTCCGTGTGTACCTTTTGGAATTCCAGGGAAATCAAAGAATGTCACGTCAGTTCCGGCATTCCCTTCATCATCCGCAAAGAATAAATGGTAAGTTTGGATATCATCTTGGTTTACAGTTTTTTTCACTAATCTAAGGCCTAAAACATCAGTAAAGAAGTCATATATTTTAACAGCGTCACTTGTAATAGCAGTAACATGGTGCATTCCTTTTAAGTTTTTCATTTAACTTCAGCTCCTCTTCTTTGAATAAGTTCCCCTTTTACTATTTATATTTGTGTCATAGTAAAGCGGTTCTTCTTCCGATATACTTATTATACTTCATATAATAATACTACTTTCGAAATAATGCAAGTGTTTATGCTCACAACTCTCATTACCGTAAAAAAACGACTCCAAACTTCTTTGTCTGGAGTCATTTTCTATACATTCACTGCGGATTTTTGCACAAATTGCAATTCATAGATAGCTTCTTCATTAAATTGATTAAAGCTGTCGATTTTTCCGTATAATTCCAAGTGCTGATATTTACGGCTTAAATTATGCTTAAAGTCGATGTTCACTTTTAAGCTCGCTTCATAGCCGTTTTGTTTAATCGTTTCCTCTAATTCATGGAAAACACCTTCATTAATCGACACAAGATAGAATTCTTTACTCGGCAAAATACTGACATACTTTCTTTGCAAGACTTCTTCTTTTCCCATATGCGTTATAGTAACCACAACTTCTTTTGCGGCACCGCCGCCTAAGTTATAAAGTTTTAAAAAGCGATTGCTGTCTTCTCCTGTTGTATTTATATTAAATAACTTCAAATGCCCGTCTTTGCCAGTCTTCAATAAGATTTGATCAAAGCCGATGGCTGGTATGAAGGAAATACGCATTTGATATAACTGTATAGAAACAGATATTAAATAGAAACACGCCATAATAAAGGTTCCGATTGAACCGATGGCTGATAATATATTGACCATAAGTCGCTCCTTTCTTCTGTGTTAAAAAATCGCAACGCATATTCTAACGTATTCAATAACAAGAAAAAAGGCATTTGTTTTATTCTTAAAAACAAATTTAATATTATGGAATATTTACACCAAAAGAAAGACTGAGCAATTATTACTCAGCCCTCCTATCATGATTTAATGTACTTCTATTGCACCTGTATCTGTTTGTAATTGGAGTGTATACGTGCCTTTGCCATACTGCTTAGCTTTTAATTCAGGTTGATAGACATCAATGCTGGATGTGTCTTCATCACTGTCATTTTCTAGTTTGGTATTGTGTGGTGCTTGGTCATATTTTACAGTGATATCTCCTGTATCTGTGACAGCTTTAATATTTGCATCGCCCTTAATTCCTTTTATTATTGAATCTCCAACATCATTTTCTAATTTCAAATCTTTAAACTCAGTACGGTCTATAAGGATATCTCCTGTATCACTCTTAGTATCGATACGTTCGATATGTGATGTTTTCAATGTGAGATCTCCCGTATCTACTTGAGTACGCAGGCTTTCAGATTTTAAGTCTTCTATCGTGATATCCGTTGTATCGTTATTAATTACCACTTCATCTAAGAGACGATCAGGAACAGTAATGGTAACTTCGCTGCTTTTATGACCATCAAAGCGGAAATTAATGGTCGGCTGCCGATAGTGTTCTTGTACTTTTAATGTGCCGTTTTCAACTGAACTTGAAATACTGTTTTTACCTTTGATTCCGCCCTCGCCTTTTACATTGAAATGCTGGCCGCGTTTGATTTTAATATCAGAGGCCTGTGTTTTAATATCAAGCTTTTTAATCTCAGCATCTTGGTTCGCATAATCTTTTTCATAATGCATCGGGTGATCTGTTTGTTGTGCAAGTTTCTTACCTTCTACATACGCTGCTATGCCAAAACCAATCGTCATCAGCAATCCTGCACTAAAGATAATAATGAGTGCTTTTTTCATGATTGAGCACTTCCCTTCACAACTTTAATATTCCAACGCAGATACTTCATAAAGAGGATGAAGCTCCATTTACAAGCAAGATACGTTACTGTAAAGCACATCAACCCTACTCCGAAACAAGTGAAAGCCGTGTAGATATCTAATGGAATAATTTGACCGAAGCCTTCCATGATACCTTTTACGATGAGTAAGAGCGGTGTTGCGAGCAGTGAAATCGTCGCAACTATCAAGCCGAATAAGATGCCGAAAAGCGACGCAAGGATAACTGTTACCACAAAGAAGTTTAAAATACTGAGACCCATTACTGCGAGCACCGCGTTGGTCACATTGCCGGCATTGCGATCACCTTCAGCTTTTTCCATCGCATTTGCAGCACTCATTTCACGCCCGATTTCTTTTGGGTTCCCAAGTTCACTGGCAATTTCTGCTTCAGTCTTTCCTGCTGCTTTGCCGCTGATGAAATGTGTTTCGTATTCATCGAGAATATCTTGTCTTTCTTCTGGTGAAACTCTGGTCAAATAACGATTTAGCAACTTTAAATATTCTTCTTTACTCATCTGTCTCACTCTCCTCAATAAATAAATCAACAGCTGCTGTAAATGCTTTCCATTCTTTAAGCAATGCGTCTAAACGTTCTAGACCTTCATCAGTAATACGGTAATATTTTCGTGCCGGACCTTCAGTGGACGGTTTGAAATAAGTGGTTAAATAGCCTTCTTTAACTAAGCGGCGCATTAAAGGGTAGACTGTACCTTCCGCGATTGTGATACGCGGTGTAATCTTTTGAACAAGCGAATAGCCGTATTGGTCTTCACCTTTAATAATGAGTAAGACTAAAAACTCAAGCGCTCCTTTCTTAAATTGAATGTTCATGGCAATCCTCCATATACATTACTCAGTACTGTGCAATGTTTAGTAGTAGTTCATTTATAATATACCCTTTACTATTAAACTATGCAAGGTAGTGTATTAAAATAATTGTCAACTTCGTGACTTTTGTAAAGCGTATGTTAAACGTAAAATAAAAGAGCAGTCCTCCATAATGAGTGCTGCTCTATGTTCAAACTATATATTATGTTGTTCAGATACGAAAAAATCAGCCTTTTACTTTTTCGGGCCAAACTTCTTCTGCGATACTTTTAACTAAACGAATCTTTGCCCATTGCTGCGCTTCTGTTAAATTGTTGCCTTCTTCAGTAGACGCAAAACCGCATTGTGTACTTAATGCCAAACGTTCTAATGGAATATATTGTGCTGCTTCTTTTATACGGTTTAATACTTCATCTCTATCTTCTAATTCACCGTCTTTTGAAGTGATTAACCCTAAGACCACTTGCTTGTCGCCTGAAACGTATTGCAGCGGTTCAAAGCCGCCTGAACGGTCACTATCATATTCAAGCAAGTATGCATCCACATTTTCTTGGTCGAATAATGGGGTTGCAACTGTATCGTATGCTCCTGACGCAAACCAAGTCGAACGATAGTTGCCTCGGCAGATATGTGTTTGTACTCTTAAATCTTCAGGTAAAAGTGCAATTGCTCGGTTATTAACGTCTGCGAAAAGCTGTTTTAAACGTTCTTTTTCTTTCGGATCGCCATTCTTGCCGTTGATTTCTGTTTGGTCGCCTACTAAACGGCCCCAAGTTGTATCATCAAATTGAATCGTCTTTAATCCAGCGTCGTGCAGATCTTCGATAACCGTTTGGTACGCTTTCGCAATCGCATCGATCAATGCATCATCATCTTCATAAAACGCACGTGTTTGGTCTAAATTTTCTTTTCTTGTCAGCTCTGAGAATAAACGTGCTGGTGCAGGCACTGTCTGACGTGCTTCAATACCTTCTGGTGTATGTGCTAATAAGAATTTAAAATGTTCCACAAACGGATGATTTTCACCTGAAATCGGTCCGGATAAACGTGCCGTCTCAATACGAGAAGGGCCCTCAGAGAATGCATAACCGCCTTCGTCTTTAACTTGCTCTACACCATTCAGACCCCAGAAGAAATCTAAATGCCACCAGCTTCTTCTGAACTCTCCATCTGTAATAGATTTCAAACCATTCTCTACTTGTTTCTCAATCAATGTTTTAATTTCTCTATTTTCCACTTCTGTTAATTCATTTTGATCAATGTCGCCTTTTTCAAATGCGGCACGTGCCTCTTTTAACGCCTCTGGTCTTAAGAAACTTCCTACAATATCATAACGTAATAATTCAGTCATTCTGATTTCCCCCTTGTATCTGTTTAAAATAAGTCCTCAAATAATAAAAAGCCCCCATAAAGCCTGATTTAATAAGCTTTACAGGGGCGTAGAATCTGATTCTGCGCGGTACCACCCGGTTTCAAGAAGCACAAATAACATACTTCTCCTCTAAAGTACTATCATACTTGCGCAATGGTAACGTATGCGACCACGTGTTAACCTCACAATTCAGCTAACAGATTCAGAGTCCATTTTCAATATTGTCGAATTGCTTTTTCACACCAACCAAAAGCTCTCTGATAATTCTTCAATATTTACTCTACTCATCATAATCAATTAATATTATTTGAATTAATCCTAGTCTATAATTAAAAGAATATTCTGTCAACTATGAAATTCACATTTAATATTAACACGCATCAATTGCGAATAAATTACTCTCATTCCTTACTCTTCTTCTAGCCACTCTTTAATGACTTCTAATGGAACCATCTGTCTGATTGTTGCCTCAATATCATGAATCTGCGCTTTTCTTCCCATACTGCTGGCCATATTCATCGGCTTATAAGCTTCCCATTGCTCAAGTTCTGCCATTTTCCCTCTGATTTGTTCTTTAGTAGATGTTGTCATTTTATTTACCACCTTTTCTGATTTTGGATAAATAAAATAGCCCTCCTTGCAAGAAGAAGCGCTTCACGTACGTCTTCTTATCTTTCAAGTTTCCTTGTTGGATTTAGCACTTCACCTGACGGTTGTTGCTGGAGCTTCACAGGGCCAAGTCCCTCCACTCACTCTTAATAAGAACTATTTTATTCACTACTCATCATACCTTATCCAAATATTTTTTCAACTTTTTCGATAAATATATTTAGTATAATTAGAAATTTTAAGATATATTGAACCTTAACACTCATTATGAAAAGGGGATAACACATAAGAAAATAACTAATGAAATGAATAAATGGAATCAGCTTTATAATGATGGATAACTTGCTTAGATATATCCTTTAAACTACTCGCCCTTAAAACACTATAGAAACACAGTCATTCTGACTCTCTCCTGCACCTCTTTAAATAATGAAATCAAATAATGCTGCACTTACACCCTTGCCTTGTTTAAGTTGACCTGACAATGAACCATCATATATTTCACTCAGACCGTAAGACGGACTTTTTGATTTCAATATGACACCCGTACAACCGTGTGCCTTCACTATATCTAAAGCACGTTGTGCACCTGATTTAAAGACTTCCTTTTAGATTTAATAAATGATTCATGAATGGTTACCTCTTAATTTACGTGAAATTTGACTCTTAGAGATATTTGTAAGTTTTTCTAATTCTCTCAATGTATAGCCTTGATTATGGAGTGCTTTTAAGGACATTTCTTCTATATTAACGCCGCTTTCTTTTAGTAAGCGTCTTAAATAATCAAATTTATCATCTGGATTACTAAAAGCGATTGAAACTTTAATCAAATTTTTCAATTCACCTGGATAAGGTATTGTTTCCATGTTATTCAAAATCTTTTTAAACAATCTTAAGTCTTTCCCTAGATTTACTTTATCTAGATAAACATTCAAAACACTTTCACCGACTTCAATTAATTCTTGTTTTGTATATCTATTAAAATCGATTACTGAGTCAAATCTTCTAATCAATGCTTTATCAAAGTTTTTATACAGATTAGTTGTTGCAATAAGCATGATTTCATCGTTAAGATTATCTAATTCTTTTAATATAGTAGACGTGACACGCCCCATTTCCCTCACATCATTATCATTGATTCTATCCATTGCGATAATATCGATTTCGTCTAACAAAATTAGGAATTTGGTTGGATATTGTCTTTGATTTATTTCTTTGAATACCAATGCAATATTTTTAGCAGTCTGACCTAATTTACTATCAATTAAATCACTGAAGTTGATTGTATACAATTCTCTATTGAGCAATCTTGCGATTTGCTTTACTGTTTCTGTTTTACCTGTACCAGGCGCTCCTTCAAATAGAAATTTATTTACACCTAAATTATGATTCACCGCATTCAAAATTCCCTTTACGTCTTCTGTAATACTTTGCGGCAATGGTAATGGTTGTGTATTGATCTTGACTCTTGTTAAAAATTTACTATTGTACTCTTCTTGAGGTTCAAAAACATTTGCTGTAGACAATAAACCCATAATATACTCAGATAATTGGTAATCTCCTATAGAATCAAAGTATCTAGCAATTTCTATAGCTTCATTTTGGAAACGCACTTCATTACCTTCTGCATGATATTTAATTAAATTTAACACTGACTTCTTTTTCATTTAGAGCACCTCCTTTTTTAAATAATTATATCATATTGGGACAACTTATACTGTTTTTGGGACAAAAAATAATAAAAATAAAAAACGCTGAGATAGTCATCTCAACGCTGATGTTTGCTTTATAATTCACTTGTTCCCTCTTTGTCTTTATCACTCTTAGAATCAGCTTTTCCTTTAATGTTCACTTTAATTCCATCAATTTCTACTGCATTGTCTTTGATTTTTGTTTTTTCTTTTTCCTTTACTTTTATAGCATCCATACTTGATGATGTTTTACTGTTTGAATTAGAAGTTTGTTCTTCTGATACTTCTTTCTTGTCACCACATGCTGTTAACACTAGTAATGCTGTACCTTATAATATTGTTATCTATCTACTTTAGGCATTGTTACTTTATAGAATGTATTTACAAACCTCCTTTACCATTCATTTTTATTTTCTATGATACACTTCACTTATATGTAATAAAGGGGGAGCTTTATTTATGGGTTATATTTATACTTACAACGACAAAGTGCATCCGTCTTGGATTGATCATAATCAACACTTGCATGATGCACAATATTTCTCGATTTTCAGTGATGCAGTGGTAGGTTTCTTTGCGAAGATGGGCTTTTCAATTGATTATCGTCAAAAGCACGATACAACGATTTTCAATTTAGAAGCACATGTAACGTTTTTAAAGGAAATGCTTTTAGATGAGCCGTTTTCAGTCGAGGTTTATGTCTATGATTATGATGAAAAACGTGTTCATTTCTTTTTAAAAATGTTCAATGAAGATCATACACCGACTGCGACATATGAAGTGATCATGATGGCAGTAAACAATAAACTGCGCCGCAGTTCAGTGTTCCCTGATTTTGTGTTTAACAATATCCAATCTTATTACGAGGAACAAGGGGAGTTTGAAACACCAAAACAACTCGGCCATGCGATTGGTATTCCAAGAAAATAATAAAACGACAGCCCTGACACATTTAAGCGTCAGGGCCGTTTCATCTGTATAAGGATTACATAACCTATTAATTAAATACCATACCGCCATCAATGATTAAAGCTTGACCTGTCATATAATCACTGTCTGGACCTGCTAGATAAGAAACACATGCCGCAACATCAGATGGTTCTGATAAACGTTTTAACGCAATGTGTTGTGCGAATTGTTCCATTCCCCATTCGTATGGTTTGCCTGCTTCATCGGCAGTTTTTTGTGCGATATCTTCCATCATTGGTGTTTTAACGATACCTGGACAATATGCATTTACTGTAATGCCTTTTTCAGCTAAGTCGCGTGCAGCTGTTTGTGTTACACCGCGTACTGCGAATTTAGTAGAACTGTATAAAGCTAAACCTGGATTGCCGACTTGGCCGGCTTGTGAAGATGCATTAATAATTTTACCGCCATGGCCTAAAGCTTCAAATGCTTCTGTCGCAGCTTGAATACCCCAGAATACACCGCCGACGTTAACATCATAGACTTTGCGATATAAGTCATAGTCGATTGTATGAATAGGTGTTTGTGGTCCTAAACCTGCGTTATTTACAATCACATTAAAGTCGCCGAAGTGATTTTTAACCGTATTCACCGCATTGAATACTTGGTCACGATCAGAAACATCGACTTTAACTGCAAGTGCTTCATAGCCTGCATCTCTTAAACTTTGTGCTACTTGTTCAGCAGTTGTTTCATTATAATCTGCCACTCCGATTTTAAAGCCATCTTCAGCTAAACGGCGACAAATTGCTTCACCAATCCCTTGTCCTCCACCAGTTACTAATGCGACTTGCCCTTTTACTTTTGTCATGCTGTACATCTCCTTGTTGTTCATATTTGCTTACAGTTTTATTATATCCGTTTTCTGAATATTTACAAAACTATATCCTGCTATGTGCTTTGAATATTAAAAGCGTCTTACACGTTAAAATATCCACCTGACAACTGCTTTGCCAGATGGATAAAAATTTAAATGATTTGTTTGTCTTCTAAATATTGAATGATTTGTGCAACTGCATCTTCTACAGAAGTTGTTTCTGTATCCACTACAATTTCCGCATTTTCCGGTGCTTCATACGGTGCATCAATGCCTGTGAAATTCTTGATTTCTCCTGCACGTGCTTTTTTGTACAGTTGTTTCGGGTCGCGTTCTTCGCATGCCGCAACACTTGCTTTAGCGTAGACTTCAATAAATTCGCCATCGTCTAAGATTTCACGTACACGATCGCGGTCTTCACGATAAGGTGAGATGAACGCTGTTAAAGTAATTAAGCCCGCATCCGCTAATAATTTGCTGACTTCACCGATACGTCGGATATTTTCTTTTCGGTCTTCAGGACTGAATCCTAAATTATTGTTCAAACCGTGACGGATATTATCACCATCTAAACGATATGAACGTACACCGCGTTCAAACAATGCTTTTTCAAGCGCAACACTGATTGTTGATTTCCCTGAACCAGAAAGTCCTGTAAACCACAGCACAACACTCTTATGATTGTTTTGTGCTTGGCGTTCTGCCTTCGTTACTTCTGAATCATGCCATGTAATATTTTGCGACTTTGTCATGCTTACGCCTCCTCGTTTTGTTCTCTATGTCTGCGTAATCCGCGAATTAAAACTTCTGCCACCTCTGGACGAGAGAATTCTTCTGGTAATGGTTCGCCGTTACGTAATTTCTCACGTACTTTTGTACCGCTTAAGTGCACATGATATTTCGCATCATGCGGGCAAGTTTTCGCTGTCGCCATATTACCGCATTTTGTGCAATAGAACGCATGCTCAAATTTTAGAATATGAATACCCAACTCATGTTGGTATTTTGAAATTAACTCTTGTGCTTCATATGTGCCGTAGTAGTCGCCAACACCTGCATGGTCACGACCTACGATGAAGTGTGTACAACCGTAGTTCAAGCGCACAATTGCATGCAAGATAGCTTCTCTAGGACCTGCATAACGCATCGCTGCTGGATAGATTGCTAAGCGTGCGCGATCTTTAGGGAAGTAGTTTTTCAAGATAACTTGATAGCTTTCCATACGTACATCTGCAGGGATATCATCTGCTTTAGTTTCACCTACCAATGGATTTAATAATAATCCGTCGACTGTTTCTAAAGCTGATTTTTGGATGTATTCGTGTGCACGGTGAACAGGGTTGCGTGTTTGGAAACCTACCACTGTTTTCCATCCTAAATCATGGAACATTTGACGAACTTCGATAGGATCTAATTCGAATTCTTCGAATTCGCTGTGATCTGGTCTGTTCACAAGTTGAATCGGACCTGCTAAGTAAACATTGCCTTTTTCATAGACTTTTTTCACACCTGGATGGGCTTCTTCTGTCGTACCGTATACATTTTGTGCTTCTTTTTCTTTGTCATACGTATACTTTTCTTCCAAAGTTAAAACACCATATAACTTTTCATCTTCGCCGTATAATGCGATTTGATCACCGATTTCATATTGTTTAGCTTCTGTTTCGCTTACTGGCAATGTAATCGGAATACTCCATAATGTTCCATCTTCTAAATGTAAGTTATCAACGACATTCTTATAGTCCGCTTCTCCCATAAAACCTGTTAATGGACTGAATCCGCCGATTGCGATTAATTCTAAGTCCGATAAACTCCAAGCATTTAAAGTTAATTTTTTAAATGATGCTGCTGCTTCAATTAAAGCATCTCGTTCTGCACCTTCAAGTTGTCGGTTGATCAATTTACCGCCATGCGGTGTACTCGTATATTCTAAAATTTGTGTTGCTGTTGCCAATTGACTCATCTCCTCTTATTGTTTAACTCTTCCTACTTTATTTGGTTCTTTTTTCTGAAAAAAATTGGGTAATCTGCCTTCTTTGCGCAAAATAACAAACAATAAAACTAACCATGCGGCGATAACACCGATTCTTACCACTCCTGAAACTTCACCAGGAACATGGAATGCTTTCATTAAAGTGTTGCTGTTCGTAAAGATAATCAAACCGCCGACGAAAATACCTAACACATTAACCGGGATAACTTTTACTAACCATGCAGCAAAAGGTGCAGCAGCAACGCCGCCCACACTTAATGCCAGTACCAATCCCCAGTTAATAAGGTGTAACGGTAAAAAGATTAAGAAACTGATGGATGCAGCAATCGTTACGAAGAACTCGCTGATTGAAACACTTCCGATGACATGTCTGACGTTAATATCACGACGTGCAAGCAACGCTGATGTATTCACAGGACCCCAGCCGCCTCCGCCGATTGCTGTTAAGAAACCTGCTGTAAACCCAAGCGGGAACATAAATTTATTACTCAACTCTGACCCTTTAGTCAGCTTCTTAACTTGTCTGCGTTTAAAAGCAAATTGCACTAAAATATAAATACCGATTGTAATCAGGAACAAAGCAACGACAGGTTTTACAATACCTGCATGCAAATGGCTGACTACCGCGGCTCCAATGAAAGCCGCCATCGATCCGGGCACCGCTAATTTTAAAATTAAACGTTTATCTGCGTTTGAAAACGACATGTGAGAGACACCTGATGCTGCTGTTGTCGCAATTTCAGAGAAGTGGATTGTCGCTGATACAATAGCTGGTGCTAAACCGAGCGATAACAAAATCGATGAAGATGTTACGCCGAAGCCCATACCGAGGGAACCATCAACCAATTGTGCAAAAAACCCTACAAGGGCAATAATTAATAGTTTTTTCATTGTCTTTGCTCCTTTCTATCAATAATCAAATACCTTTTTAGGTTTAATCATGATAATTCAAGAGGTTTCCAAATAAAAAGTAAGCTTAACCTCTTGTTGACCTTAATCAATTTTTACAATTTTCAAATTACTTTTATTTAAAAGCAGAGTTTCGTTATTATTCTTATGTGTTTACAAGGAATTAAAGTTAAGAAATTTCACAAAGTATAATACGAATACCCCTGCGGATTTTATTGTTGCGCTGCTGCTTTTTCTGTCATCGTTTGGAACCAGCTGATTTTGTCATGCATCTGCACGACTTCGCCTACTACAATCATCGACGGATTTTTAAAGTCTTTTGCGACTTCTGCGATATTCTCAAGTGTTCCGACTGCAGTTTGCTGAACACCGCTTGTACCTTGATATACCAATGCCGCCGGTGTAGCTTTCGGTCTGCCGTGACGGATTAATAATCGGCTGATTTCAGGCAATCTGCTGACACCCATATAAATACATAGTGTTTCAGGTCCTAATGCTAAATGTTTCCAGTAATCTTCTTTTAACGTTTTAGCTTTATTGACGCCCGTCACAAATGCAACGGATGAACTGTAATCACGATGTGTTACAGGAATACCTGCATAAGCAGGTGCCGCAATTCCAGATGTAATACCGGGTACGATTTCAAACGGAATATTTTGTTCTGCCAATACTTCCGCTTCTTCCCCGCCTCTGCCGAACAAGAAAGGATCTCCGCCTTTTAATCTTGCGACAGTATGTCCTTTGTTCGCGAAACTGACAAGCAATGCATTGATTTCTTCTTGCGGAATAGATAAACCGCTTGGGTCTTTCCCGCAATAAACCAACCTTGTATTCGGCTTCGCATATGCTAATAACGCTTTATTAACGAGGCGATCATATAAAATCACAGTTGCGCTTTCTATCGCTTTAACACCCTTGACTGTGATTAAATCCGGATCACCCGGGCCTGCGCCCACTATATATACTTTCCCCATCCGATCACCTCATTTGTTTATAATGATTGCGATTGAAAGTGTGTACGACAAAACGTACAGCACTTTCTCTCGCAAGTTAAATGTCATTATCTGAAGTCGCGTCCATCTGTCACTTTATCTACAATACCTTTGCGTACGACAAAGTCTCCGAAATGTTCGCCTTCTTCACGTTCTTTGCTGAACTGTTCTAAAATCGGACGAAGACTTTCTAAAATTTCTTCTTCTCCAATATTTTCTTTGTATAATTTATTCAATCTTTCACCGATGAAGCTTCCGCCTAAGTAGAAGTTGTATTTGCCAGGTGCTTTACCGATAAAGGCAATCTCAGCTAATGCTGGACGTGCACATCCATTCGGGCAGCCTGTCATACGGATTGTGATTTCTTCTTCTCTTAAACCGAATTCATCTAAGATATCTTCGATTTTGCTGACAAGTGATGGTAAATAACGTTCAGATTCAGCCATTGCCAAACCGCATGTAGGGAATGCTACACATGCCATTGAGTTGCGGCGCAAACCGCTGTAATTTTTGCCATCTGTTAAGCCGTACTCTTCGATTAATGCATCGATTTTTGGTTTGTCTGCTTTATCAACGTTCGCAAATATCAAGTTTTGGTTCGGTGTCATACGAATTTCGCCTTTATGCACTTGAGCGATTTTTTTGATAGCTGTTTTTAATTTGAAGTCTTCAGTATCTTTAATACGTCCGTTTTGGATAAATAACGTATAATGATATTTTCCTGAACCTTCAACCCAGCCTAAGCGGTCGCCGTTGCTGTCGAATTCGAAAGGTTTCGCATCTTCGATTTCCCAGCCTAAACGATTATTAAGCTCTTCGCGAATCCAATCTACACCTTTACGTTCAACAGTATATTTGAAACGTGCTTGCTGACGATCATCACGATCGCCGAAGTCGCGTTGAATCGTTAAGATTTTTTCACAAACTTCTGCAGCTTTTTCTTTAGGAATATAACCTAATACTTTACCGACTTGCGGATGCGTTCTTAAGTCGTCATGCTTGCTTCCCATTCCGCCTCCGATAGTCACTGTAAAGCCAGTTAATTCATCGTTTTCAACGATACCGATTAAACCAATATCTTGAGAGTAGACATCGATATCATTAGACGGCGGTAATGCAATACCGATTTTGAATTTACGCGGTAAATACGTTTTACCATACATCGGTTCATGATCTTCTTTTTTAGAATCGATTACTTTCTCGCCATCTAACCAGATTTCATGGTAAGCCGTTGTTTTCGGTAAAAGGTGATTACTGATTTCTGAAGCATACTCATTAATTTCACCATACACATCAGATTGATAAGGATTTGGGTTGCACATGACGTTACGGTTAACGTCACCGCAAGCTGCGATAGAATCTAATACTGCCGCATTAATAGCTTGCATAGATTTTTTTAGATTACGTTTGAAAATACCGTGATATTGCAATGTTTGACGTGTTGTTAGACGGATTTGTTCACCCGCGAAATCATCTGCTAATTTATCTAATTTCAACCATTGTTCTGGTGTTACACGTCCCCCAGGAATACGCACTCGAATCATGAATGCGTAGAGGGGTTCTAATTTTTGTTTGCGTCGTTCTTGGCGCAAGTCACGGTCATCTTGCATATAGCTGCCGTGGAATTTTAATAATTTTGTATCATCATCCGCAATTGCACCTGTAACAGGGTCATTCAAGCCTTCGACAATTGTGCCGCGCAAATAGTTGCTTTCGCCTTTATTGCGTTCTAAATCATCTAAGCCTTTATATAAATCATTGTCATTCTTAGCCATAATTTGCCTCCTCAAAAATTAGTAAACGTCACGTTGATAGCGTTTTTCTTTTTTCAATTCTGCTAAGTACTCTTCTGATTCTTCTTCAGTTAAGCCGCCTTCTTTTTCAAGGACATGGATAATTGCTTGATGTACATCTTTAGCCATATGTTTTTCATCGCCGCAGACATAAATCGCTGCACCATTTCTTAACCACTCGTAGAATTCTGAACTTTTTTCATCAATTAAATGTTGAACATAACGTTTTTCTTCTTGATCTCGTGAAAAGGCTAAATCTACTTTTTCTAACACACCGTTCTTCAACCAATCTTGAATTTCAGTTTGGTAAAGGAAGTCTGTATTAAAGTGCTGATTACCGAAGAATAACCATGTATTGCCTGTTAAATCTAATTCTTCACGTTCTTGAAGTACACCGCGGAACGGCGCAACACCTGTACCTGGACCAATCATGATCACTGGTGTGTTTTCATCAAATGGAAATTTGAAGTTAGGGTTTTTCTTCAAGTACACTTTTAATTTGTCGCCTGGTTCAACACGTTCAGCTAATTGTACGCTGCAAACGCCTGAACGGTCGCGATTATGCGCTTCATAACGCACTGCACATACTGTGATATGCACTTCATCTTCATTTGCTTTATTACTGCTGGAAATCGAATAGCTTCTCGCTGGGATTTTTCTTAAGAACTGATGTAATTGGTCAGGTTGTAAAGATTCAGTCGGGAAGTCATCTAACAGGTCTAATAAGTCGCGACCATAAATATATTCTTTCACCCATTCGCTGTCTGAAGCTTTATCTAGTAAATCTTCGTTATCAAAGATTTGCGCTGCTGCTTCAATCAGCGGTTTTGTTAATTTTGTAATTTCAAAGTAAGATGTTAATGCTTCGCCTAAAGGCAATTTGTCGCCTTGTGTATTAATAACAACATCTTTTTCAGCAACCCAATCTTGCATATCGATGAGTTCATCGACTAATTCCGGATCATTTTCCGGCAAGATATTAATAGAATCGCCTGGTGCATATTCATCACCATAACCTTCTAATGATAATTCAAGGTGATGGATTTCTTTATTAGAACCGCGTCCTGTAAGGTTAATATTTTCTAATACTTCTGCTTCATAAGGATTTGTTCTTGAATAGATAGGTGCTGATACATCTTGTACCGGTGTTTCTTCAGCATCTTGCACGACTTGTTTCACTTCTTGGTCGCCAAGTTCGTTAATAATGTTATCAATCCATTCATTCGCAAGTCCTTCGAAATCAATGTCGCAATCGACACGAGGCAAGATACGTTCAGCGCCTAGTTCTTCTAAGCGTGCATCGAATTCTTTACCTGTTTGACAGAAGAATTCGTAAGATTGGTCGCCTAATGCTAAGACTGAGAAGCGTGCACCGTCTAATTTAGGGGCTTTTCGACCATATAAGAACTCATAGAATGAAAGTGCATTGTCCGGCGGATCGCCTTCGCCATGTGTTGAAGTCACTATCAATAAATCTTCAACATTTTTCAATTCTTTTGTTTTATATTGGTCCATCTCACTCAATGTTGCATCAAAGTCATTCTCTTTTAATTTACTTTCAAGCAATTCCGCTACCCATTGAGCGTTACCAGATTCAGAACCGAACAGAATAGTAATTTTTCTTGGTTCTACAACTTGCGGCGCTGCAACTGCACCGCTTTGCTGAACTGCGCCTGCAGCTTGAGGTGCGGGTGCTTCTGCTGTTCCGCCTTGCATGTTCGCTGTTAAGTAACCGCTAAGCCAAAGCTTTTGGTCATTTGATAATGTTGATAACGCTTGATTAATAAGTTGTGCCTGTTCATCGTTGAACGGACTATTTGTTGCTGATAAATTCAAGTGTCTTCCCCCCATATTATGGTTGATATCCTTAGTTTTTTAGTAGGAATTATAATCAAAAAAATATATGTTG
Source organism: Staphylococcus sp. EZ-P03 (assembly GCF_003344575.1). NCBI lineage: Bacteria > Bacillati > Bacillota > Bacilli > Caryophanales > Staphylococcaceae > Staphylococcus > Staphylococcus sp. EZ-P03. The sequence goes on from NZ_QPMO01000019.1 coordinate 55,235, forward strand.
CGGAATATGATTATTGTTTTAACAACAAGAGTTTAATTCCAATGCGTTTACTAAGGATTCGGTTCAAAAAAATTTCAAGTCCTATTATGATTTACGTCCAACATGCAGTCCGCATTCGGTTTTCATGTTGTTTTGCCATCTGCCTTCTCTAGAATCTCCGCCTTCAAAAACAGGTGATGTACAAGGTGCACATCCGATACTCGGATAATTTTGATCATGCAGTGTGTTATAAGGTAAATCATTGGATTTAATGTAATCCCAAACATCATCCCAAGTCCAGTGAATTAAAGGACAAACTTTGATAGATTCAAAACGATCATCTTTATTAATAAAGTTCGTATTGCGTCTTGTCGGTGATTGTTCTCTTCTGAGTCCAGATACCCAAGCCGTTTGACCTGTAAGTACTTCTTCAAGCGGTTTGACTTTGCGAATATAGCAGCATTGGTTCGGATCTCTTCGCCAAAGGTTGCCGCCGTATTTTTGTGCTTGTTCATCCACTGTTAAGTCAGGTTTTTTCATTATAATGTTTAAATCAGGATATTTCGCTTTCACGCGGTCGATTAAATCATAAGTTTCTTCAAAATGGAGACCTGTATCTAAAAAGACGATACGAGCGTCTGGTTTTACTTGCGAAATTAAGTTAATCAAGACAATGCCCTCTGCCCCGAAACTGCAAGCATATACAATTTCATCTCCGTAAGTATCATATGCCCATTTCAAAACATGATACGCACCTTTTGTTTCATCAGTAACATCCAATGATTCAAAAGGATCTGAGGCGAAGTTTGTATAAGTAATTTTAGAAGTCAATAAAATACTCTCCCCTCATATTATATAGATGTTGTGCCATACAATTCAAATTGATACGATGTTCGAATTGTCAGAAAATAATTATGTATTGAATCATACCGCTTTCTTTTCTCTCTGTCAACAACATCTATAATAATTTACAAAATTAATAATACGGACGAAGAAAATCTTATTTTTATCAATTAAGCCTTCCTTTCTCTTTTCTGCTAAAGTACTTTAAAGCTTGTCATGAAGAGGGCTGCCATCTTTAAGCTTCACGTTCCAATAAAAAAAGGAGTTGGTATAAAAAACCAGCTCCTTAATCAATTGCTTGTACAAAATCACGATTCGCAGTCATGTAAATACCATCTGCTGTTTTCAATCGCGGTGTGCCTTTTGAAGAAAAAACAATTTTTTCAATCGATTTTGTTGTACCTTTTTTAATTGCGTCACCCGTCTCATTTTTAAAATTGCGGTCTTCATAACCCTTGCAATTTTTAATTACTTTTACAGCTGACGGGCATGTTATGAAATATTGTTCTGAATCAGTTTCATCTGTTGTTGTTACAAAGTTCTTATTCGCAGTAATAATATTGCCGTCTTCTAAGACTAACCGCGGTGTGCCTTTATGCGAATATTGAATATCTGATACTGACACCAGTTCACCGACTTCTATAGAACGCGCTGCTTCGTTTTTAAATTCTGTATCTTGATAGACTTTGAATTTTTTAATCGCATAAACTTGTTTTGGAATTTCAGTGTAATACTTAGCCGTATCAACAGGTTTTGTTTTTGTCTTATCCGCTTTTGTATCTCGAAAGACAAATTCTGCTTTAAAGCTTTGACGATGCATCGGCGGTGCTGTCGCAGCACTCGGCAACGTCATTTGAACCTTGCAAGGCTTATAGCCGTCATAAATCAATTGAATATTAAAGTCATAATCGGTTTCGAGTGCAGTCGATGGCACGAAAAGCTGATTGCCGTTTGTTTCAAATGTTGTTTCTGTTATGACAGACTCGTCTCTTATTTTGACTAACTGCACTGCATTGACTTGTGTCGCTGGTGCTTTGTAAACATTGATCACTTCATAGAAAGTATCATCAAGACAATGTGTACCTCCGTAAACAGCATACATCGGCTCTGCCAACGGTTTGTATGCTTGCACGCTTTCTGGCAAGTCAAAATACACTTGTCCGTTATAAACATAATGCGGTGCACGTGCACCTTCGACTAATGATGAGATAAGTACATTCACTTGTTCAGATGTTCCTTCTAATAAGCAGTAACATACTTTTTCATATTTTTCTTCAGTTAAATAATCTGTAATGTCATGACCTTTTTCTTTTAATACTCCCACAAGTGTTTCGAAAGCTTGATAAAAGTGCGGTTGATGTGCACTATTTAAAAAGCGGCGGTTGATGAATAAGCGTGATAAATAATCTAATTCAACGATTCTGCTGATGACATGTTTGCGCGCAGTCTCAGGGATGTCTAAATCCAGCACTGCTTTTAACACTTTTAAATTCAGATCTGTTTTTTCAAAAACATCTGTCTCAGTCACCAGCGATTGATTGGCATCATATCGATTCACATGATAGACCGTGACATCATTCATCACTGCCTGTTGTGCCAATGCAATGACTTCTGTAAAGAAAAGCTTATCTTCTCCATACTTCATATGCTCAAACTGAATATTGTTGTCAGTTATTACACTTTTCTTAATGATTTTGCCCGGAGGGCCTACGGCACGAAATATTTTATCTATTTCATAAGGAACTAAGTCTTCTGCCTTTTGATAGGATGCAAAACGCGCAATCTTGCTGATTGAACGATCTTTATGTTTCAGAGCTTGTCCGAATGCGATATCTGCGTCATTCGCAATGACTTGATCCAATAATTTTGGAAAGCCTTTTGCATCCAGCCAATCATCTGCATCTAAAAATGTAACATAGCTGCCTTCGGCCGCATCTATACCCACATTTCTAGGTTGTGCAGGACTGCCTGTATTTTCTTCTAATGCAATCACACGCATATAATCGCGCGTAACTTCATATTGCTGCAGTTGCGACAGTGAATCATCTGTTGATGCGTCGTCTATGAAAATCGCCTCTATTTCTGAATGGTTGAGCTCAAGCTCATCAATAGATTGAATACACTGTGCTAAATATAATGTTTTATTATAGACAGGAACGATTATTGATAATTTTTTTGGCAAAACTGTTCCTCCTAGGGTTGTGTCTTTGTATTTGCTATACTTTAACACATTATTGCCTAAAATTCTTTTTTCACACATTTTTATCTAATATATCAATTGATTGTTGCTTACTCTATCGTTTCCAATCTTTAGAAATTGTCGCTTTGTCTGCGTTGCTATGTTAAGCTCCATAACTGAACGAGTAAATAATACTTAATTATCTTCTAGCCTAATTCAAACAAAAAATTCACATCGCTTTAAAATAAGAAAAAAAGGAGTTTACCTATGCCCCCTTTGCATATACTTTCAGCATCATGTCTAGTAACCAATGACAAAAATGAAATTTTATTAATTAAAAGTCCGAGACGAGGTTGGGAAATGCCTGGTGGTCAAGTAGAAAACGGCGAAACCATTACAGACGCTGCAATACGTGAAGTTAAAGAAGAAGCCGGCGTCAACGTTGAAATTACGAAATACTGCGGTGCGTTTCAAAATACCAATCATTCCATTGTGAATCATTTATTTTGCGCAGAGTATGTCAGCGGCAGCCTTACGACCAGCGAAGAAAGCTTGGAAGTCGGTTTCTTTTCGTATGAACAAGTCATGCAGCAAGTCACATGGGGTAATTTCAAAACACGTATCAATCTCTGCTTAGACGACACGCAACATCCGTTTATGGTCTCTTTTGAAGAGAAATAAAAATACAGCACCATAGCAAACTAATTTCGCTACGATGCTGTAATATTCAACATTATTTTGTTTTTGATTTTTTAAGGATTTCGGATTCATATCCTAAAACTTCACTGTTTCTGATCGGATAATTTCTAAATAAATAAGCCATCACAAATCCGACAATCAAACAGATGACCGCTGCGATTGCAGCGTACTTCAATACTTCAAGTGCGGGGTTGAACCCAAACATAACGAGTATACCTGGTGTCGGAGCTGCCGTACCCGGTGCATTGTTGATAAGCCCTGAGTAAGCAATGACCATTCCGGCCAGCCCTCCGCCGATAAAGTTCGTGACATAAATCGGAACTGGATTCGAAGAAACCAAATCCGCTTTTGATAATGGTTCAATCGCAATTGAGATCACTGATTTTAAATTACCGATTTTCAAGCGGTGCAGCAACGTTGTATTCATGAAACTTGACGCAAAAGCTGTTAATGCTGCAACAGCCATTGGTGCACCTGTCAGACCTAACATAGCTGTCAGTGCCATTGAGCTTAATGGCGATGTTCCTACTACCGTTACAATACCGCCAAGGATTAATCCCATAAGTAATGGACTTGTATTCATTGCTGCATCAATAATGCCCCCGATTTTCAGCAATGAACCGTCAACCAATGGTGTAAAACCTACACCTAATAGTCGTGCGATCGGAATACAAACAATTACTACAATAATAAAATCCATGCCATTTGTAATTTTCTTTTGAATAAAGCGAATTACAAATGACATTAAATACGCAGCAAATAGTGCAGGAATCAACCCGATTTCCGCAAAAGATACTGCTAATAATGCTGAATTTTGCGCATTGATCTTTCTAGATAATGCAACTAAGAATGCAACAATGACCCCACTCAATGTGCCTGCTAACTTTCCAGTTTCTTTCAAGAATTCAACGTTAAGAATGTCCCCCAACACATAACCTTGAAGTGCTTCCACTAAGAAAGTCGCAATTGCCGCTGTTGCTAAGGCCCCCATGACTGCGCGCCCATCCGGCGCGTAATACGTAAACAAAGTAAAAAAGACTAAAATGAGCAATAATAAGCCCGTACCGATTAATATATCTATTTTCCACAGCCCCTTTATATACTGTATTCATTCAAGCTTATCCCTTTTATCCTATAAACGCAAATGTTGTTTTCTTTATAGTATGAATTTTCAAACAGTTTTAAATCAATACTTAATTTTAAGTAAAACCTCTGAAATATTTTAAATATTATAGAGTATATGAATACAAATCATGTATTTTTGATAGTGCAATCAGCCAAACTATCACCATTCTGTTTTTGTCATCTCAATCAGAAAGCAGGACTCCCAAAAACTGCTGCTGAGGTAAGTCCTGCGCTATATTGCTTATTATTCTGCTTTAATGAATTTCACACTGTGTGTTTCCCAATCAATTTCATAAGTCGCTGTCATAGCTTCTTTAGCTGTATTCTTTTTGTTATAACCAGACCAGTAAAATGTTTTCCACTTGATTAAATAGTCATCCATATTTCTTTCGTATTTTACTTTAATTCTAGATTTATCTTTATCATCATAATCATGAGAAAAGACGGTTAAAAATTCAGGGTTGAATGAACTTGCGATCAATGACGGCAATTGGTTAGAATCCACAAAATTCTTCCCTGCATTTGCTCGGCTGGTTCTGTTTTTCAAAAACAGCTCATTGCCATATGAACTTTGTATATCATTGTATTTTTCTCTGTTATAAGGTCCATATCCATTCACATTAATATTATAGGCTTCTACACCCCAAGCGATATCTTTTGGAGAAGTGGGTTGCTCTAGGAAGGTACGATAAGCATCTTGCTTATATTTTACAGATTCATTAAATGTATACTTTCCATTCAAATTAGCGTCACCGCCGCCACCCTTCAGATTGAGGCCGCCTCCGATATTCAAACCGATCGTCTCTGTCACTTCTCGCGATTCATCACTGTTGCGCGGCGCATAATCAATAATGGCTGTGGAGTCTGTTTTCGGCAACGTTACAGATACTTTATATTCGCCGGCCAGCGTTTTGTACTCGTATATACCGCATAAGGATCTAATATATGTGCACCGCTCGCAATATTACCTGCTGTTTTCAACACTACTGTTTCTTTATCATAGCTTTCATCTTTAATGAAATTAAACTGCAGACTTTGTGTAATATGCTTTTGCGTGTCGCTTGCAGTTGCTGTACGTTTATAAATCATTGAGTCTGATGCCACTTTTTGCTGGCCTTCATCTTTTATCACTGCTTGGATATGCCCATCAGCCTTGGCAGTTTGCGTCTGAGACAACATAGAAGCCATTAACAATGTACTTAATGTTAAAACTTTAAATGCTTTCTTGCCCATCCTATTCACCGTCTTTCTCTAAAGGTGCTTGCCCTATCTGTTCTGATTCTTGGTTAATCATCTTCACTTTTTTCTTTTTCCAATCAATTTCATAGGTTACTTTATAAGTGTTTCCTGAAATATTTTGATGATAAAGATTCATTTGCGGATACTTATCAAAGTTATCGTTGTAATACGCCGCATCAATTTCATCATTCTTACGTGAATATGTCACTGTGATTTGTGTTTTTTCATTCTCTTTATCGTTCGATAAATAAGTTAAGAAATCTGGATTAAAACCGCTTCTCACCAGCGAAGGCAACGTTGATTTCCCCGCAAAGAATGTCGATGGACGCTTTTCATCACGTTCTTCGCCATCATTATGGAATAAATTCATATCCCCGCGTGCATTCATATGACCGTTATAAAACAAACTGTTCGCAACAACATTCCAACCTACACCTTGATTGCTCGTATTTCCATTTAACAGTGTTCGGTAATTGGTTTGTTTATAGTTGATTGTTTTACTATAGTTTTGACCGCCATTGATATTTCCAGATTGATTGCTGGAAATAGAACCGCCGATGTTATAACCGAATGTCTCGGTCACATTGACGCTTTCAATATTGTTCTTCGGCAGATAATCTAATATCTCTGTTTTCGGATTGTTCTTCACATCGACACGTACGCCAAACTCGCCAGGATATCTAATCTGGCTATAGAACAGGAAACTTTTGCGATACTTTCCGTATTCTAATTGGGAAGCAATATTCCCTTTGGTACGGACAACTAAAGCATCTTTGTCGTATTTCGGATCATCGATAAAGTCAAAATGAACCAGTTGCGTGAATCCTCCGTCAAAATCACCGCCGACTTGTGTGCGTTTAACAATTTTGCCGTCTTTACCGATCTCATCTTGTTTAATATCTGCTGCGAGAGCCTCAGTAGGCATGAATGTACCTAAAATTAAAGCTGATGCTGGAACTAATGTCGCAGCTATTTGTTTCCAATTCATGATGCATCACTCCTCTTTTTCTTTTGTTGTGACTTTTCGATTTAATTATATCTAAAATTATCAACTTAAAAATTAATAATTAATTATAATTTGTTAATTATAGTTAATATTTCTTTCACTGAAATGTCATGTTTTCAAAATCCATACATCTCATCTTCAATAAATCGAAAATTAAACCAGCCAGGCATGTCCATAACATGTGAAAATTTAATATTCTTTACATCTTTCATGCACAACCCTTTACAATGCATCAATATAATAGAGCATAACGTGTCAAAAATTATAAGTTGAGCCTGTAATGAATAAGGAGATTATTATGTATAATTATGTAAATATTTTTATGGTTGCCTTAAAACTCGGTGTCTTATCCTTTGGGGGTCCGACTGCACATTTAGGCTACTTTTATGATGAATATGTAAAGAAGCGCAAATGGCTGAATGAAAAAGAATACTCTGATTTAGTTGCGTTGTGCCAGTTCTTGCCTGGACCTGCAAGCAGCCAAGTCGGTATAGGTATCGGAACGATCAGAGGCGGTGTCTTAGGGGGTATATTAGCCTTTCTCGGTTTTACAATGCCTTCTGTAATTCTATTAATGCTGTTTTCAGCACTCTTTGTGAATGGCAATGCCCACTTTACATGGATGCAAGGTTTAAAGTTAGTCGCAGTGGCGATTGTTGCACAAGCAATACTCGGTATGGGCAAAAAATTAACCAATACAAAAACAACGATTATGCTGGCGATGTTTGTATTGGCACTTACATTATTAATCAACAATATTTATATACAAGTTATTGCACTTTTGATAACAGGCATTTACGGTATTGTATTTCTTAAGCCCGCTTCTGTCTCAAAACATGACTCAAAAGTCTTTTATTTACCTAAGAGAGTCAGCGTTATTTCTCTTTCTTTATTTGCCGGCTTGCTGGTTGTGCTGCCTGTCTTAAGTGCAGCTACACAAAACATATGGATAAGAATGTTCGATAGTTTCTATCGTTCTGGTTCTCTTGTATTCGGCGGCGGTCATGTAGTATTGCCTTTATTAGAAAAAGAATTTGTGCCGCAAGGTCTCATTTCTTCTAATGATTTCATCACAGGTTATGCGGCTTCTCAAGCAGTCCCAGGACCTTTATTTACCTTTGCATCGTACATCGGTACATCAATCGGAGGTATCGGCGGCGGACTTCTCGCAACCTTCGCAATATTTTTACCTGCCTTTTTACTTTTATTTGGTGTCTTACCGTTTTGGGATCGTCTTAAATCGAATATTTATGCAGAAGGGTTCTTAAAGGGCATCAGTGCTGGTGTCGTAGGTATCTTAATCGCCGCATTCTATCAGCCGATTTGGACATCTACTGTTAAGCAACCTTTAGATTTTGCATTGGCAAGTATTCTTTTCGTTCTGCTCACCTATTTCAAACTCCCTTCTTGGTCGATTGTTTTAATAGGTATCGCAATTGGATTATTGTTTTATTAACTCCGAATATATGCATTCAATAGCTTTAAATGCGCCTATTTTAGCAAGGGTAACAACATGTTATTTTCATATGGGTTAAATAATCATGATTAAAAAAGCGATGGCATAACCAATACACCTAAAAAGAGCCCGATAACTATTCGCAGTAGTTATCGGGCTCGATGTTTATCATGCACTTCATATTTGTTACTTAAATTAACACTTCACTTTTGAGAGTCATCACTCATTGTTCATTGTCACGATTAAGCGTCCAAAAAAACCCTCTAACCATTGCGGCTAAAGGGTTTTCGTTTTATATATTTATAGACTGGTTATTCCCATTCTATAGTGCTTGGCGGCTTAGAAGTCACATCATAGACAACTCTGTTGACGTGATCGACTTCGTTTACAATACGACTTGAAATCTTTTGCAAGACTTCCCAGTCAATGCGCGCAAAGTCGCTTGTCATACCGTCGATAGACGTTACGGCACGAATACCGATTGTGTAATCGTAAGTACGGTAGTCTCCCATTACACCTACTGAGCGCATACCTGGAAGTACTGTAAAGTATTGCCAGATTTCACGTTCTAATCCTTCTTCACGAATCACTTCTCTTAAGATAGCGTCTGATTCGCGGACAATTTCTAATTTCTCTTCAGTAATTTCACCCAATACACGGATACCAAGTCCTGGACCTGGGAATGGTTGTCTCCAAACTAAGTGTTCAGGGATACCTAATTCGATACCTAAAGCACGTACTTCATCTTTGAATAATGTGTTGATAGGTTCAATTAATTCAAATTGCATGTCTTCAGGCAATCCGCCTACGTTGTGGTGAGATTTAATTGTTTGTGCTGTTTTTGTACCTGATTCAATAACGTCAGTGTATAGTGTGCCTTGTGCAAGGAAGTCTACACCTTTTAATTTAGAAGCTTCATCGTCGAAAACATAAACGAATTCATTACCGATGATTTTACGTTTTTGTTCAGGATCAGAAACGCCTTTTAATTTATCCATGAAACGATCTTTGGCATTCACACGAATGATGTTCATGTTGAAGCCTTCGCCGAATTGTTCCATAACCATGTCGCCTTCGCCTTTACGAAGCAAACCATGGTCTACAAAGATACATGTAAGCTGGTCGCCGATTGCTTTATGCAATAAGACTGCGACTACTGATGAATCTACACCGCCGCTCATTGCACATAAAACTTTGCGGTCGCCTACTTTTTCACGGATTTTTTCAATTTCAACGTCAATGAAGTTTTCCATTGTCCATTCACCTGTACAGTCGCACACACGGCGTACAAAGTTGCGTAAGATGTCGTTGCCGTATTCAGTGTGACGTACTTCTGGGTGGAATTGAACGCCGTAAATACGACGTTCTTTATCTTCGATTGCTGCATAAGGTGTGCTTGGGCTGTCTGCGATTGAAACAAAGCCTTCTGGAATTTCGATCACTTTATCTGAGTGGCTCATCCATACTGTTTGTTCTTCCGGTAAACCAAAGAAGATTTCATCTGATTTTGCATGAATCGTTGCTTTACCGTATTCTCTTTCGTTCGCACGCTCAACTTTACCGCCTAATAATTTAGTCGTTAATTGCATACCGTAGCAAATACCAAGTACGGGTACACCTAAGTTGTAAATTTCAGGATCGATTGTGTAAGAACCTTCTTCATAAACTGAGTTAGGTCCGCCAGATAAGATGATACCTTTAGGATTCATCTTTTTAATCTCTTCAATTGAAATTTCATGGTCGTGCAACTCACTGTACACACCCATTTCACGAATACGACGTGTAATGAGTTGGTTGTATTGGCTGCCAAAATCTAATACAAGAATTAACTCTTGTTCTTTCGCCATTTCCATAAATCAGTTTCTCCTTTTATCTTGAGTAGTTTGGTGATTCTTTAGTGATTTGGATATTGTGCGGGTGGCTTTCTGCTAAACCTGCAGGACCCATACGTGTGAACATTGCTTCTTCACGTAATTCTTTTAAGTTATGAGAACCAGTGTAACCCATACCGCTTCTCACGCCGCCCATCAATTGATAGATGTTGTCTTGTAATAAACCTTTGTAAGCGATACGGCCTTCAATACCTTCCGGCACATATTTTTTAGGTGTTTTATCTTCTTGGAAGTAACGGTCATTTGATCCGCTTTCCATAGCACCTAATGAGCCCATACCGCGGTATGTTTTGTATTGTCTGCCTTGGAAGATTTCAGTTTCTCCTGGGCTTTCTTCAGTACCTGCAAGCAAGCTTCCTAACATTACTGCATGTCCGCCGGCTGCTAATGCTTTTACAACATCGCCTGAGTATTTGATTCCGCCGTCAGCAATGATAGCTTTACCATGTTTGCGTGCTTCAGTTGCACAATCGTATACTGCAGTGATTTGAGGTACACCTACACCAGCAACGATACGTGTTGTACAGATAGAACCTGGTCCGATACCTACTTTTACAACATCAGCGCCTGCTTCGAATAATGCTTTTGTAGCTTCTCCTGTCGCAACGTTGCCTGCGATAACAGTTACGTCTGGATAGTTTTTCTTAATGTGTTTTACTTGGTCGATAACACCTTTAGAGTGTCCGTGTGCAGTGTCGATAACTAATGCATCTACACCCGCTTCAACTAATTTTTCTGCACGGATATCTGTATCTTTAGAGATACCGATAGCTGCTGCACATAATAAACGGCCTTGCGCATCTTTTGCTGCGTTTGGATATTCATGAACTTTTTCAATATCTTTGATTGTAATAAGTCCTTCTAATTTTCCGTTTTCTGTTAATGGTAATTTTTCGATTTTGTGTTTTTGCAAGATTTTTTCCGCTTCATCTAAAGTAGTGCCGACTGGAGCTGTAATTAAGTCTTCTTTTGTCATGACATCAGAAATTTTAATTGAGAAATCTTCAATAAAACGCAAGTCACGATTTGTGAGAATACCAACGAGGTTACGGTCTTCTTTATTGTCTACGATCGGTACACCAGAGATACGGTATTTACCCATTAAAGCTTCAGCTTCATAAACTTTTTCTTCTGGAGTTAAGTAAAACGGATTAGAGATAACGCCGTTTTCAGAACGTTTAACTTTTTGTACTTCATCAGCTTGATCTTCGATGTTCATATTTTTATGAACCACACCAAGACCGCCTTGTCTTGCCATAGCAATTGCCATTTTTGACTCAGTTACAGTGTCCATACCTGCTGAAATAACTGGAATATTTAACTTGATTCTGTCTGATAATTCAACACTTAAGTCTACTTCCTTAGGTAATACATCAGACTCCGCTGGAACTAAGAGTACATCATCGAACGTCAAAGATTCTTTAGCAAATTTATTTTCCCACATTGAATACAGCCTCCATTATTTGTTTTAATTACATTATTTCACATTTTCTTCGTTTTGTTGATACTTTATACCGTTAAAAAAGAAATTAAGTACAATTGCTGAAATTGCACCCAGTACAATTCCATTTTGAGTTAACCAGGCGAATTGTTCGCCCATTGCTTTAAATGCTTGCGGAACAGCACTGATGCCTGTCCCTAATCCGACAGCTACAGCAATAATCAAAAGATTATTCTGATTTTTGAAATCAATACTTCCTAAAATACTTACGCCGTATGCCATTACCATCCCGAACATTGCAATCATTGCACCGCCGAGCACTGGTAAAGGAATGACGTTGGCTAATGCGCCGAGTTTCGGAATACAACCGCAAATCAAAAGAAGTATAACCATTCCATAGATGACATTATTCTTTTTCACGCCTGATAATGAAACCAAACCGACATTTTGCGAATAAGCAGTGTATGGAAAAGCATTGAAGATAGAACCGATGACAATCGCAAGACCTTCCGCAGTGTAACCTTTGCGGTAATCTGTACGCGTCAATCGTCTTCCGGTTATCTTGCTCAGCGCTGTATAAACACCTGTGGATTCAATCAAGCTGACAAGGGCTACAATAAAGAAGACTAAAATAGCACCGATATCAAAACTGAATCCAGAGAAGCGAAACGGCTTTGGAAATTCAAACCAATGTGCTGTTCCGACTTGTTTAATATCTACTACACCGAATGCGCTGGCTAATAAAGTCCCTGCAATCAACCCGATTAAAATTGCGATAGACTTTAAGAAGCCGTGTGTAAAGCGTTGTAAAATCAAAATGATGACCAGAGTTGAAAACCCTAAGATGATATTCTTCATATCTCCATAGTTTTTAGAACCTTGGCCTCCTGCAACATAGTTCATCGCAACCGGCATTAAATTAATACCGATAATGGTTACGACGCTTCCTGTTACAACAGGTGGAAAGAACTTAACAACATAGGAGAAGACTGGTGCGATTAAGACTACTAAGATTCCCGAAACAAATAAGGAACCATATAAAACGCCTAACCCTTTTGTCTGCCCTATTAATATCATCGGTGCAACTGCCGTAAAGGTACAGCCTAATACGATCGGCAACCCGGTCCCTGTTACTCGGTTCGCTTCTAAAAACGTTGCGACACCGCACATGAAGATGTCGACTGTTACCAGATATGCAATCTGTTCAGGCGTAAATTTAAGGCTGGTCCCGACGATAATTGGAACTAGTATAGCACCTGCATACATTGCAAGTAAATGTTGTAGACTCAGAATGAAGTTCTTCATGTTTATGCTTCACCCACTAAAGTCACTTGATTGCCTGCAAGCGATGCAACTTGGCATAAAGAAGAAACTGTCAAACCTGCTTCTTCCAGCTTCTTGCGGCCTTGTTGGAAGCTCTTCTCTACAACAATACCGACACCAACTGTTTGTGCGCCTGCTTGTTGAACCAAACGGTCTAAACCTAGGGAAGCATCTCCGTTAGCTAAGAAGTCATCGATAATCAGTACACGATCATTTTCATCCAAAAACTCTTTCGAAACAATCACACGATTCGTTTTGTTCTTTGTAAATGAATGAATATCTGTTTGATAGAAACCATCTTTCAAGGTACTCGGTTTCGCCTTTTTGGCAAAGAGACAAGGCACACCGAAACGATATGCTGCCATGATTGCAGGAGCAATACCTGATGCTTCAACAGTTAAAATCTTAGTAATCCCTTGATCTTCGAACTGTTTGTAAAATGTTTCGCCAATGTCATACATTAACTTTGCATCGATTTGATGATTCAAGAACCCATCGACTTTCAAAATCTTTTCTCCGATGACCACACCATCTTCTTTAACTTTTTGTTTTAACGCCTCCACGTTAGCAAACCTCCTCAATTTGTGTATAAAAAAAATCCCAAACTGCTAATCGAGTTTCAGGATCTATGAGTGGCACAGGCAATACACATCATCAATATAAAGTTTGCTTTGCTATCAGGAGGTTCATCTTTAACTGCAAGCCAAAAAAAACCTATTTGGCCAAAACAGCTATGACTGCATACTTCTAATAATCCGCATCAGCTCAACCCCTTGAAGCCGAATGCTAAAGCAACCATATTCATTGATAATTTGAGAAGCTGAGAGTGTTCTCTGCGTTTCAAAATACAATCGCTCGCTATATGCAGGGATAAAGTACAGGTCCCATCTCCCAATAGTCCTTACCTGTAAATTATGATGTCTGCACACTTTCAACCGTATTGTTTCGAAAGCACCATTTGTGTTGTATTGTATAAGTGACTCATAGTCATGTCGTTAAGGCGACATGGTAGAAACTTCTAAAGCCTAATTCTCTAGATTATATGAGTTAGGTAAATTATTTAATGATGATATCAGATTTCAAGCGTCTTTTCAATATTCGAAAATCATTTCATCTTATTCTTAAGGAATCCAATAATTTTAATAAAGAAAATGTTATCTTTCTGTTAATAGTTTGAATTTTCTTACATTTTATTTGATGCCCCGCATCTCAAATAGTATAATGAACACGGAAACGTTTACAATAAAGAGATAATGGGTATTCTATTTTATATTAATCAGAATTTTCGGAGGGGGAGCTTTAAAATGCCAGAAATTGTTGTACTTTCATCAAAAGATGAACTTTTCGATACTTTAAAACACAAACTTGATGAAGGATTTACAAAAGACGAGATTTCAGTAATCAGCAGAAACAAACTACACATCGACAGCGTAGATAGCACAGATATGAAAGTGCAATCTACAAGCGGAACTTTCAGTGACAGAGTGGCCCGCCTCCTCACAGGGGAAGATGGCGAGGAAGCTGTCTTGCAGCATTATGATTTATCAGAAACTGAACGCCAAATTTTAAAACGCGAACTGCTTGATGGTAAAATCGTTGTACTTGCGGGCAAACATAAGTACAGTCGTAAAGAATTCAAAGACGAATATGAAGAACATAAAGATAAACACGACAAAGAGTATGAAATTTAATATGTGTATCTGATTCTTTAATCGGCAGCAGTTGCTGCCGTTTTTTTATTCTACAAGCGAAGTACAGCGGTATGCTATAATCAAAAGAAATATGGGAGGGGACGACTTATGGAATTTAAATTAGTAAAACAAACATCTGACCCGTTATACGAAGCTGCTTTAAAAATTTATGACAACTACCAATTCGGCAATGTAAATCAAAAACATCATATATTCAAGCAATCTCTTGAAAATAAGCGCACTCAAAATGATTATGTCTTTTTAGTAGGATTAGATCAGGGGGAGCCTGTCAGTTTAGCCACAGCACACTATGAAGCCACTACTAATGCGGCATTCATTATCTACCTTGTTGCTGTCGATGCACCTGATAGAGCGCGTTATCTAGCTGAAACATTAGAAAAAGTACAAGATGCATTGGACAATCTTGCCAACCGTGTACATGACCGCGATGTGAACTTCTTCATGATGGAAGCCTTACCTGTACCAGATTCTTCAGAGGAAAAAGATGCAAACTTGCTTGTTTCGCGTCATCGTTTCTTAAACGAGCACGGTTTCGAACAACAAAGGGAAATCGACTATGTACGTCCTGCACTAGAAAAAGGCCAGCCGCCGATTGCTTTAAACTTATTCTTGCACACACGTATTCCATTGACTAAAGACATTTATGCGACAAGTGTCAAATCTTGCTACATTTTAAAATATGTCTTCGCAAACCATCTTTCACGCAAAACTGTATATCCTCTCTTAGAACAAATGGATCTCAGAAAATCCTAAGAACGCTTGAAATCATACGGTAATCGGGTTAAACTAACATAGAGGTTAGACTGACGTTTGTGTGACGTAAGACAAACGTCCGACTTAAAAATCATAAAGTGAAAGGATATAGATCAGATGCTAACAAAAGAATTCGCCCAACGCGTCGAATTAAGTGAGAAACAAGTACGTAAAATTGTTCAACACTTAGAAGAACGCGGCTACCACTTAAATAAAACCGAATACCGTGGTCGTGAAGCAACTGACTTCCAAGAAGAAGACATCGAGCTATTCAGAGAAATTGCGGACAAGGTTAAAAAGACAAACAGTTATGAACTTGCTTTCGAAGAATTAGAAAAAGAGAATGACTTCTTGCAAATCGTTGTTAAAGACGAAAATAAAGAACAATTACCAAGTAATCAGAATTTCGCAAAATTATTAAGCGACTTACATAACGACATCACTAAAATGCGAGAAGAACGCCAAATGCTCGGCCAAATGATTTCTCAAGTACACCAGCAGCAAAAAGATTTGCAAACACTGCAGCAGCAAATGACAAATAAACTTGATCAACATGAAAAAACATTAAAAGCCATTGAAACTGCACAAAAAGATCAAGCGAAAGCTGTTGAAGATAATACAGCAGCTGTAAAATCGCATACAGATAAAGTATTAGCACAACCAAAACAAGAAGCGCCTGCAAAAGCAGAAACTGAACAGCCAAAAACAGATCAAACTGCTGCTTCAACAACAGTTGAAACTAAGAAAGAAGAAAAGCCATCTGTATCATCAACTGCTGAAGCTAAATCAGAAGAGAAAACTGCTGGCCAAACATCAGAAACACCGATTTCTGATTATAAAGGTGCAGCCGTTTCAGCTTCATCTGATGACAATAAAACATCAACGAAAAGCACAACTGCTGAAACTAAATCAGACAGTACTTCTGCTGATTCAGACAACCAATCAGCTGCGACTGAAAACAAAGTATCTGATTCAGAAATGCAAAGCACACCTAGCACAACTACATCTGAACCGGAAACACCGATTGATGCTATGCATAATCAACATGAACCTTCAGTACCGCCGCATAAAAAAGAAGAGAAAAAAGGTTTCTTCGCACGTCTATTCGGAATGTAATTTCGAGAGATGGAACGCTCCAACCCGACCGTACGGGTTGGAGTTTTTTTATTATATTCCCCTGCTATAACAGGCTCTGCGAAAAACCGCCATTGACCCTACCTTATATATGAGATATATTTACTATGTATTTAGGGGGACTTTACAAATTTTACATTGTTCCATGCATTTATGGTTGATACGTGTCTGCTAATATTCTATCTATTATCCAGAACCTCGTATTTATAACAGCCATTTGAATCTTTGTACAATCTTATTCATTCCGGATACAGATAAATTAAAGGAAAGGGAGTTTGATTCAATTGGGTTTCACAGTTCTTAACATCGTCATATTCGTCTTGCTGCTTGCTGGACTTTTCATGATGGCCAAGAAACATGTTGCTTTCTCAAAACGTGTATTTACTGCACTCGGCATCGGTATTGTACTTGGCGCTATTATGCACCTGGTCTATGGTGCTGATTCAAAAATTACAACAACTACAACAGATTGGCTAGGCATTGTAGGAAACGGCTACATTTCCTTGCTTCAAATGATTGTAATGCCGCTGATCTTTATTTCGATTGTCGCAGCATTCACTAAAATTCAGCTTGGTGAAAAATTCGCGAAAATCGGTTTTTATATTTTCGTATTCCTTATCGGTACTGTCGCGGTTGCGGCAACAATCGGTATTATTTCAGCTTTAGTCTTCGGTTTAGATGCTTCATCTATCGACTTGGGCAACGCTGAACATTCAAGAGGTACTGAAATTGCACAAAAAGCTAAAGATATGACAGCAAGTACTTTGCCGCAGCAAATTTTAGAACTCTTACCGTCTAATCCGTTCTTAGATTTCACAGGTCAACGTACTACATCTACAATAGCGGTCGTTATCTTTGCGACATTTATTGGTTTCGCATATTTACGTGTAGCACGCAAACAGCCAGATAATGGTCATATTGTGAAACGCGGAATCGAAGCTGTCTACGCAGTAGTTATGTCTGTCGTAACTTTCGTGTTGCGTTTAACACCTTATGGTATTTTAGCTATTATGGCGAACACCATCGCAACCAGCGACTTCGGTGCTTTATGGACATTAGGCAAATTTGTCCTCGCTTCATATGCGGCACTGATTACTATGTTTATCATCCACCTCATTATTGTCGGCGGTTTAGGTCTGAATCCTTGGCGTTACGTACGAAAAGTTGCTGAGGTGCTGATCTTCGCATTCACAGCACGTTCAAGTGCAGGGGCATTGCCGTTGAACGTGCAAACACAAAAATCACGTCTGGGTGTACCTGAAGGTATTGCCAACTTATCCGCTTCCTTCGGTCTAT
Organism: Staphylococcus sp. EZ-P03; assembly: GCF_003344575.1. NCBI lineage: Bacteria > Bacillati > Bacillota > Bacilli > Caryophanales > Staphylococcaceae > Staphylococcus > Staphylococcus sp. EZ-P03. Next base: position 73,312 of record NZ_QPMO01000019.1, read on the forward strand.
CTATCGGCCAAAACGGATGTGCAGGTATCTATCCTGCAATGCTTGCTGTAATGGTTGCACCTGTAGCAAATGTGGAAATCAACTTCCAATTCATCATTACAGTAATTGCAGTTGTCGTGATTTGTTCATTCGGTGTTGCTGGTGTCGGCGGCGGTGCGACATTCGCAGCCATCTTAGTACTTTCTACATTGAACTTGCCGGTAGCACTCGCAGGTGTCTTAATTTCAGTAGAACCGCTTATCGATATGGGCCGTACTGCATTAAACGTTAATGATTCAATGCTTGCAGGTGTCGGCAGTGCTAAACTCACAGGCAACCTTGATAAAGAACGCTTCAAATCAAATGATTATGGTGATTTAAGTACAGATTATTAATCTTAAAAGTAAAAAAGCAGTGCTATAGCATCAATAAAGCAGGCAGGACAAAGTTAATCGTCCTGCCTGCTTTTATTGATTCACGCACTTAGATATTGGTACATGTTCTCTATTTACGGTTGTTCTTATTTTTGAACAAAACCAGAATCATGCAGCTCGTCTAACATATCTGTACGTTGTTTCATCTCTAAGAAATTCGCAACTTGCTGAGACCAAGTTTCTGTACGTTTGCCGTCTGTACGTTTTGAGTAATAATCGCTCACGACTTGGTCATATTCTTTTAATGCATCTACTTTTGATGCTTTATCTTGATTGTATTGATTTTCATGGAACACTGCTTCAAATGGCAAACGCGGTTTAGGAGAACCTTGTTCATTATCTGCAGGTACACCGACTGCCATACCGAATAATGGGAAAGTATATTTAGGCAAGTTCAATAATTCTTTCACACGTGCAACATTATTGCGCAGTGAACCTAAATACACAATACCTAAGTCTAAACTTTCAGCCGCAACTGCCATATTTTGTGCGAGCAAGGCAACATCAATTGTACCTACTAATAAGCCTTCTGCAGACTCGAATGAACTTTGCATATCGCCTTGAACTTGTTCATTGATTAAATCATGACGATGATAATCCATCACAAAGACAAACAAGTAGCCGTTCTCTTCGACATAGGCTTGACCTGATATTTCTCGCAATGCCTTTTTAATTTCCGGATCAGTCACACCGATAATCGAATATGTTTGCAAGTAACTGGATGTTGAAGCGCTTTGTCCCGCTTGTACAAGCTGCTTCACAGTAGCTTCGCTTAAAGGTTCTTGTTTAAATCGTCTGACTGAATGGTGTTTTTTCATTAATTGTTCAATTACATCTGACATAGATTTTACGCCCCTATCTTTCCAAATGATTTTAACACTCCTATTTTACCCTTTTTTCATGAGGCTTAAAAAGTTAATGCTTTGAAACTTAATCTGAATAAAGTTATCCTAATACTATAAATATTCTGACTAAAGGGAGAGATAACTATGACACAACATAAAAAAGAGATTGTTAACACATTATTCAAAGCACAAAAAAATCATGAACCCGTCAACTTCATATCAGAAGAATATGAAGTCAGCGAACCCGTGGCTTATCAAATCCAAGATGAATTAATCGAAGCACTCAAACAAGCCGACAACAGTGAAGTCGCAGGTTATAAAGTAAGTATGACTAGCGAAGATACACAAGCTTATGCGAATACCAACGAACCTGCTTACGGTACGATTTTATCGAATAAAGTTGTAAAATCCGGAGACACTGTACAGCTTTCTAAATTGTTTGCCCCTTTAATCGAACCTGAATTGGTATTTGTATTAACTGAAGATATCAGCCCAGATGCTTCTGACGAAACAATTTTAAACAGTGTTAAAGTTGCACCGGGCATCGAAATCCCAGACGCACGTTATAAAGATTGGTTCCCTAACTTTACTTTAGGTGATTTGATCTCTGATAACACAGCTTCAGGCTTAGTCGCATTAGGCGAAGCGAAAGCGCCTGTTTCATACAATGATTTCGAAAATATCACATTAAAATTATCAAAAGATAATGAAGAAATTGCGACAGGTATTTCTTCAGATGTATTAGGCAACCCTATTGAAGCCTTAAAATGGTTAATCAATAAATTGAATACACAAGGCAAACAGCTTTACAAAGGTCAAATTGTGTCATCTGGTACATTTGTACCGCCTGTACCTGCAAAAGCCGGCACTTATAAAGCTGAATACAGCTACCCTGGTTCAATCGAAGTCACATTTGAATAATCCATGACAACTTCCATTTACTCGTTTGGAAAGTTGAAAAGGGGTATATGTGTATTGTAGGTTCTCACAATAATTAATAATGTATGGGTTTCATTGAGAAAATTTGATTCTAATTGATATTGAGCAATAATTATTAATTTCCTGTAAACTTGTTGGCTTTACATGAGTTTTAAAAGCCGTTAGAATGTCCAATATGCTTGTTTTCAAGGCATTTTAACAGTCATTGTACGTTAGAAACCACTTGTATTGACTATTTCTGACGATAATGTGATAATAGTAATCAAGGAGATTAGAATTATTATAAATAAATAATTAGGATAATTTAGATATCCTGGTTATGTATTCTGATCAAACAAACTTTATAATTTCTAGGAGGATGTATTTTATGTCATTAATTAACAAAGAAATTTTACCATTCACAGCAGATGCTTATGATCCTAAAAAAGACGAATTCATCGAAGTTTCAGAAGAAACTTTACAAGGTTCATGGAACGTAATCGTATTCTATCCAGCTGACTTCTCATTCGTTTGTCCAACTGAATTAGAAGACGTTCAAAACCAATATGATGAATTACAAAAATTAGGCGTAAATGTTTACTCAGTTTCTACTGATACTCATTTCGTACACAAAGCTTGGCATGATCATTCAGATGCTATCAGCAAATTACAATACACTATGATTGGTGACCCATCACAAACAATCACTCGCAACTTTGACGTATTAGACGAAGAAAAAGGCTTAGCTCAACGCGGTACTTTCATCGTTGACCCAGATGGCGTAGTACAAGCTGCAGAAATTAACGCTGACGGTATCGGCCGTGACGCAAGCACTTTAGTACACAAAATCAAAGCTGCTCAATACGTTCGTAAACATCCAGGCGAAGTTTGCCCTGCTAAATGGGAAGAAGGCGGCGAAACTTTACAACCTGGTCTTGACTTAGTAGGTAAAATTTAAGGAGGCATTCACATAAATGCTGAATAAAGAGTTAAAATCACAATTATCCCAACTTCTTGAGTTAATGGAAGGCGACGTGGTTTTAACAGCGAGTTATGATGACAGCGACAAATCTAAAGAGTTGAAAGAACTACTAGATGAAATTGCTGATATGTCATCGCATATCACTGTTAAAGAGGACACACTTCAACGTACACCAAGTTTTAGTGTGGACCGTCCTGATGCGCACACAGGCGTTGTATTCGCCGGTGTGCCATTAGGTCATGAATTCAACTCACTCGTACTGGCTTTATTACAAGTCAGCGGACGCCCTCCGAAAGAAGAGCAAGGCGTTATCGATCAAATCAAAGCGCTTGATCGTCCACTTCATTTCGAGACATTTATCAGCTTGAGCTGTCATAAATGTCCAGATGTGGTACAAGCGTTAAACTTAATGAGTATTTTAAATCCGAATATCACTCATACAATGATTGATGGTGCTATATTCAGAGAAGAATCTGAAGATATTATGGCAGTACCTGCTGTATTCTTAAACGGCGAAGAATTCGGCAATGGCCGCTTAAGCATTTCTGACATCTTAGGCATGTTAGGAAGCAAAGCAGATCCAGCTGAATTCAATGATAAAGAGCCTTTCGATGTTTTAGTTATCGGCGGCGGCCCAGCAAGCGGTTCAGCAGCAATTTATGCTGCGCGTAAAGGTTTGCGTACAGGTATTGTAGCTGACCGTATCGGTGGTCAAGTCAATGAAACTGCAGGTATCGAAAACTTTATCACTGTTAAAGAAACAACAGGTCCGGAATTTTCAGCTGCCTTAGAACAACATGTCGAAGCGTATGACATTGATGTCATGGACGGCATGCGTGCTTCTAATATCGAAAAAACAGATGACGGTATCGTTGTAACATTAGACAACGATGCAAAATTAACTAGTAAAACAGTAGTTATTTCTACAGGTGCACGTTTCCGCAACCTTAACATTCCAGGTGAAGACGAATTGCGCAACAAAGGTGTTGCGTACTGCCCTCACTGTGACGGACCTTTATTCAAAGGCAAAGATGTAGCAGTTGTCGGCGGCGGCAACTCTGGTGCGGAAGCAGCGATTGACTTAGCAGGTATCGTCAATCATGTAACACTTGTTGAATATAAAGACTTTTTACGTGCAGACGAAATCTTGCAAGAACGTTTACGCGAATTGCCGAACGTTGAGATTTTGAAAAATGCACAGTCTTCAGAGATTCTTGGCGACAGCCATGTAACAGGGCTCAAATATGAAGACAATAAAACTGGCGAAACACATCAAATCGATGTTGAAGGTGTATTCGTTCAAATTGGTTTATTACCAAACACAGAATGGTTGCAAGGTGCAGTCGAAACGAATAAACAAGGTGAAATCTTAATCGACCGCAACCACGCAACAAGCATGCCGGGTGTGTTCGCGGCAGGCGATGTTACTGATGAACATTACAAACAAATCATCATCGCAATGGGTGCAGGTGCCAGCGCAGCACTCAGCGCATTTGATTATATTATCCGAAACTAATCTCTCCCTATCATTTTGATTAGTACGGATACAAATAGACAGGTGAAGGTAAATTTCTGCGACAATATTACCTTTGCTTGTCTTTTTTTATACATATTCATGATACAATTAATGAAGTACACTATTATATAGCTTAATCATCAGCTTGGCGAATCACTCTAACCGCTTAGACACCCTCCTCTTTTGTATCTGCCAAGCCTTCCGTTCCACCATCAAATCAAGAACTGTCAAAGGAAATACGCAATGAAAGCCGGCTGTCTCACCAAACTTCAACGGCGTGCTTTAAAATGCCTCTTTTTTCAGCAATCTTTAAATTTCCTCAGCTTGTTTTTGAATTTTAAATTCCAGAACTATCATCAATCATGGCCGAATTCTGTTTATATACCTGCAGTTTATCGTGTTCCATCTATTGTCTGGTCAAACGTTCATTCCAAAGTAGGATGGCAATACTTGGGCGGTCAGCTATAATCATAATTAATAAAAAAAGAAAGCTAGGTTTTAACTATGAGGGTCCTATACACTAGACATATCGGTTTAACACTTACCATCTTAATTGCTTTAATGCTGCTCGTTAAGACGGACTTCATACTCTTAATAGACGAACCCATATACAGCTTCGTCAGACTCTTGCATCACATACCTTTTATGGATCGTTTCTTATTTGCCTACTCTGACATATTTCAGCCTTGGTATTTAGTAGGTTTTATGGCGGTCATTCTTATCCTTCTCCTTTTCAAAAATAAGAAATTGATGCTGACGACAACTGTTTGGGCTGCTGCTACACTGCTGCTGGGTATTGCATTAAAATACTTTATTCACAGAGAAAGACCCGTAGAATATATTTCCGGGTTCAGTTTTCCAAGTTTGCACACACTTACGATATTTGTCGCTGCAGCAGTCTTCTTAACATTCTGCCGCAAACGCATATGGCATTACATTGCTTATGTCATGGTTGCGCTGATGATGATTTCTCGTATTTATGTACACGCCCATTACTTCTCAGATACAGTCGGTGCAATCATCTTCGGGTCTTTAATGCTGCAAGTCGCGCAGCATTTCATTATTAAATACCGTCTGAATGTGCCGTTTACTTCGCGCTTAAAATCACCTTGGCAACGAGATACTTAACGCAAGTCAACAGATTCGCTATAATAAAGATAATCATGCAGATAATTAAAGGAGAAGAATCGTGAATAAATTAAAGCAGCTACTCATCATCGCTTTCACACTCGTACTTGCAGTTGCATTGACTGCTTGCGGTCAAAAAGATGAAAAACAAGAGCATCACGTTAAGTACGCACCAAAAAATGCAACGCCGATTAATAAAATAGAAATCTTCAAATCCTCTGATAAAGGTAAAGATTTAACTGAACAAGAGCTAGAAGAAAGCCTGAAACGTTATTTAAATGCGAATAATGATATTATCGATAACAAGTATGTCTTACAGCACAAATTAGATCAGCAGTATGACGGTCGTCAAAAAGTCTCTGATGATTTAGATACAGATTTGCGTGATTTAGCAAATCTTACTACCAAAAATCAAATGAACTTCGCAGCCTTCTTAAAAGACAACAAAGTCCCTGCAGATCAAAAAGAAGACATTGAACGCGTCAATAAGTACTTTAAAGCTGTAAACTATAAAGCGGCACGTGCAGATCAGCAATTAGAAGAGTTGAGCTACAGTCCGCAAAAAACAGTTAATGTCGTAGATGTACCGACGAACTATGCGGGCGACGTCAACTTGAAGCAACAAAAGAAAATTAAAGCTTACTTGAAAAAACATCATTTAGAAACAAAAGCGATTGATAAATAATATACAAATGGAGTGCAGCATCATTAATGATGTCGCACTCCATTTCTTTATGCTGAATTATACAATATGCTGGTTACCCATAGAAATGGATAATCTATTCCAGAAATTGATTTGATTGATTGTGAAGACTAAATCTGTATATGCTTCTTCTGAATATTCCTTACGTACACGTTCATATAATTCATCTGGTACGCCGCCTTGCGCAATCTGTGTAATTGCTTCAGTTAATTCCAAAGCAAGTTTTGTTTTTTCTGAATAAAGGTTTGTATCTTCCCATGCGCTAAGCAAGAACAACTCTTCCTCGCTGACTCCTACTTTGCGGGCATCGCTTGTATGGATACCTAAACAGTAAGCACAGCCGTTAATTTGAGAAGCACGTACTTTAATCATTTCGCGCAACTTGCGATCAATATCCGCTTTTTTCAGCTGCTTTTCCATTTCTAACAAAATGTCGATTTTCTCTTTAGCCACTGTTCCATAGTCAATTCTATTATCCATTCAATCATTACCTCCATTACAATTGATTGCTATATACGGTACTATTATTCCCTGAATTTCGCTTTTTTATTCTTTTTTACTTTAATACACAAAAGTGCGAATTGTTTGAATACTGAAAATTAGTATTTTACGATTAATATGTACAGAATAAAATATAAAGGGGTTGTTAGAATGGGCAAATTGACATCAGAAGAACGTGTCCAAATTTTAGCGGATATCGTAGGTATTGAATCCGTAAATGATCATGAATTAGTTGTTGCAGAGTACCTGCATGATTTATTGAAAAAACATGATATCGACTCAAAAATTATTAAATTAACTGATACACGCGCAAACCTTGTAGCGGAAATCGGCAACGGCAGCCCAGTAATCGGCGTTTCAGGCCATATGGATGTTGTATCTCCAGGTAATCCAGAAGACTGGCAAACACCGCCGTTTAAACTTACTGAAGATGATGAGGGCCATTTACACGGCCGTGGTGCGGCAGATATGAAATCAGGCTTAGCCGCATTAGTCATCAGCTTAATCGAACTGCACGACCAAGGCTTGCCTAAAGAAGGTACGATCCGTCTACTCGCAACTGTAGGTGAAGAAATTGAAGGCGACGGTGCGAAAGCTTTCCAAAAAGAAGGTTATATGGAAGATGTAGATGCCTTAATTATCGCAGAACCTTCTCAAGATAAGATTATTTATGCACACAAAGGTTCAATGGACATTCGTGTCACTTCAAAAGGTTCATCTGTGCATAGTTCAATGCCGCATTTAGGCTATAATGCATTGAACCCATTAGTCGACTATGTTCACCGTATTAATGAAGCACAAGCCGCAATTAAATCTACGAACGAACAACTTGGCGACCCTATCGTCAATGCGACTATCTTCAACAGTGGTTCACAAGTCAACTCTATTCCTGATTACGCTGTGACAGAATTTAACATTCGTACTATTCCGGAAGCTGATAATGCAGGCTATCAAGACTTGTTCGAACAAGTCGCAAAAGACGTAAAAATGGCTTATAAAGACAGCGACTTGCATGTGGATACGTATATGTCTCGCCCTTCAGTCTTCACAAACGGTGAAAACAGTGTCATCGACTTAGCACAAGAACTAGGCAAAAAATATTTAGGCAATGATATTCCTAAAGAAGCTTCTCCAGGCGTGACTGACGCAGCTGACTTAGTAGTCGACAAAGGAGAAGACTTCCCGTTCATTATGTTTGGCCCTGGACAAACAAGCCAAGCTCACCGTGTCGATGAGTATGTAGAGAAAGATGTCTACTTGAAATTCATTGATTTATTCGAAGAATTACTAACACAATCCATCAACAAATTAAAATAAGCCGCATAAAGCGACTTATACCTTTAAGCTGCATCTAATTATAGATGCGGCTTTTTTATATATTATCTGTATCCACTAAAACAGGATCACAATTTTTAACTTTCTTGCTGAACAATTCATCTTCATTAATGACACCTAAATAATATAAACAACAGCGAATCCAGATGAGATGTGCAACAATTACAACGACTTCGTCTTTATTATCGATTACTTCTTTGAAGAATTCATCAATTCTTGCAAGAACGTCTGTATAATTTTCTCCGCCTGGCGCATGTTGTGTAAAGCTGTTTCTGAAATCACTGAATCTTGGATCTTCAAAATAACGTCGATAATTCGGATTCTTTTGAAGCATTTCTTGCGAATAGCCTTCAAACTCGCCTAATGCACGTTCTCTCAATAAAGGAGAAAAAGTATGAGGAATTGAGTGGTCAAAACCATTTTCATACGTTTGAACCGTACGTATTAAATCAGAAATATAAATGTGGTCGATCGTGATATTTTCAAAATACTTTTTTAAAGCTTGTGCAGATTTAACACCTTTTTTAGTCAGCGTAACATCCAATTGTCCGCAAAAATAACGTTTGCCATGTTTGTTATCGTAGTTTGCTGTTGATTCTCCATGCCGTATTAAATAAAGCTTCATGGTGTGTTCACTCCTATTATCCTCAAATGTTATTTGCCATTATGCTTTATTCAATCAAAATTCAGCTCTACTCTATTACAGGCAAATAGATTTAACGTAATGATAACATGATTTTATATAATTTTAGTTGCTTAATCTTTATTTGTTATCTAATTTTAACATTTCTGTTGCATGACTTGCTCACAATTGAATAGCTGTATTATTGTTTGCATGAAAAACTCACACCTCTTTTGACTTTTCAAAGCTTCTAAAAGGTGTGAGTAAATAACCTGCATATCTCAATTATAATGTTGCATCTCTTATCCTCGCTGTCTCATCAATATTCCGTTTTTTTGAACACACGCAAACTAGCTATATATAAAATAGTACAGTAAACAAGCGTCATGATTAAAATAATCCCGAGTTGGATGAAAAATGCTTGTATACTACTCGCATCTGTATAGCTGTTTGGGAAGAGATAGCGTCCTCCTTTGATTAAAGGAGAAATCGAAATTACCATGAACAATAAGATAACCCCTAATATAGTAAACCCTGTTGACAACCTCATCGATAATAATATCGCAAATATCACCGCGATAAATGAAACACCAATAGTACTTACAATACTTAAAACATCTGCATACAAATCCGTTTGAGTTGCTGGTAAAAACACCCCTGAAGCATAATCAAAGTTTTTTATGAATGTGAAATAAAGCAACTCAGATGAAATGAATAAACCAATGAAATAAATCATATACATAGAAGCCAATGATATAAGTTTGGCATTCAATAGCTTCGTTCTTCTGATATCTTTATAAAAAATTAATTTGCCACTATTTATTTCATCATAAAATGACATTCCGACAAAATAAGTCATCATGATTAATGGAATTGCAAATTGGGATTGCGCCATTAAAATCCCATTATAAAAATCTAAACCAGATAATCCTTTTGCTTCTCCACCCACTTGCATAAAGTTAGTGGGCAAGAATAAGGTAATTAAATACAGAAACGGATATAATGCAATCGCATAAAATATCTTTGCTGATGTGCGGGAAGATAAATTTAAAAAGATACTTTTTGATAACATTTATGCTCCCCCCTTATTTTCATAGTAATCAAATGCATCATATAAATCTTGTTGCGGCTTGTCTATTTTTACCAATGTGTACTTTGTCAGTACAGTTGTCAATAAATCATTATAATTATCAACCGTTTCTTTAATGAAAATACTATCACCTTCAATACGTTCAACAATTGAATAATCATATTTAAGTTTTTCAGCATCTTCTTCAGTTATGTTTCTATCCACAATGATTTTAAGACCATTCATTTTATTTAGATTGATAGCACGAAGGTGACCATTTTTTAAAATAACAAATCGGTCGCAAACTTCTTCCAGTTCATTTAGTTGATGACTAGATATTAATAAGGAAATTTTTCGATTTTTAACCCATTTTTTGAGTGCTTCAATTAATGTTTTAACGCCATTCGGATCTAATCCAACAAAGGGCTCATCCATAATTGCCAACTTTGGTTCAATCAATAAACACATCGCCAAAGAAAGTCTTTGTTTCATTCCGAATGAAAAATCTTTCGCTTTTTTATTTTTAGTATGGCGTAATCCAACCAATTCTAAAATTTGGTCAATATTTTTTAAGTATTGTGTTTGTTGATTGACCTGTAAAAAATACTTTAAATTTTGTTCAGCTGACAAATGATCAAAATACACTGTATCAATCATAATACCAACATCTTGTAATAAACCATCGTGCTGAAAAATATCCTTACCATCAATCATAATTTGGCCAGACGTCGGTCTTTTCGTCTTTGCTATGATTTTCATTAACGTTGTTTTACCCGCACCATTTTTGCCCAGTAACCCCACTATCTCTCCACTATTAATTGTCAAATTAATATTTTCAAGAATCATGCGATCATCATTTTTAAATTTCTTAAATAAATCTTTCACTTCTAACACTATGCATGCACCGACTTTCTAAATAACTTCATAATTAAGAAGCTAATTACAAAGTAAAACAAGAAAATGAATATAAGTTGAGAAAGCGCCGTTAAATTAGCATTCAAATGAATAAAAAAGTCACCTTTTTCATATGAATACTTTGCTAACACTTCCTTAAACTTTGTATTATGCATGACAGAATTAGATGTAATAATATAATAAATTAAATTGAAAATACTCATTATAAAAACATTTAAAATTGAGCGATTCCCTTGCCCCACTATAAATGAAAAAGTATTTATCAATAGCGGCACAACAATCATTCCAATTATCATGACGATTAACCCTAAATTAATATTTATGATTGCCATTAAAATCGAACAGATAAAGTTCAAGATAAGCGCAACCGTAATATGTTTAATTTTTAAATTCAAATATGGAACCCTCCTTTTAAATCAAGAAAATTTGTATACTAAAACGTTATAAAGCCAATGTAATCCTATAGCATCTTGTAATTTATATTTTCCAGAGACATAATAAAGCAAAAGACTCACTGGGAATTTAGTTAGTAAGTTAATAATAAAATCTCCATTCAGATGCAATATTAACGCAAACATTAACGATCCAATAATATAACACCACCATCTACGGAATACGCTAAGTAATATTAATAAAATGATATGCCTAAATAAAAATTCTTCACCAAATGCTACTACTAAATATTCAAATGTAGCTTCATACCCGACAAAACACAACGAGATAATTATCATAGTTATTAATATTATTACAGTTCTTTTCCAATTAAATAAATCTATGAATATATTGTTTATCTGCAAATTAGAAAATGTATGTATTATGAACACTGGAATAATTACAAAAGCCAATATAAAAACAGAAACAAAAAGTGTAATATAGACCCAAGGAGGCAATTGTTTATTGATTAATGTAATAACGAACAATCCCATATTTAAGACAAAACCAGCCAATACAATTAGTGCACAGGATAATATAACATTTTCAAATTTTTTCATGTTCTACTCCATTTTAGTAGTTAAAGCTAGGATAAGTATCCTAGCTTTAATATTTTTAATATTAAATTAGAAGTACCATCTTTTTCCTCTTCTGCCAAATTTAAAAATCCAAATGTTAATTTCATTTAATGATAAAATATCTAGTAATGATTTCATATGTTTCACCTCCCACATTACAAAAGCACCGTTTAAAAATTTCTCTATATCTATAATTAATATGTGTAATTTGCACAACTCGTTAAAAACATTATACTTTATCACTATTATAATGTAAACGCTTTTATCATAAATCAAATACGTCTATTCATTCATTTATCTTATCAAACATTATTAAAAATAAAAAAGACCGAGCATGCTTTCATGCTCGATCAACCACTTAAATTAAATCAATTTTATTAATTTCCATTAGGTCTTTAAAAAATTCACGTTCTACTTCTAGTAAATGTACATAATCATCTGACATAATTTCTTTACTTAATTCCACGTTCTTTTCTGAAATAAAGTCGACTAACTTTTCGTTCTCTTCATTGTTTTCATATTCTTCTTTAGCTTGTGCCAACAATGAATCCTCACATACTAAGATAAAAGCACGACCATATGCAATATCGACTTTACCTCGCTGGTAGTAAGATTCTAAGAAATTTTTAGCTTCGTCAAAACTATTAGTATGTTCAAAGATACCGAATACTTGATCTGTTACTTTTTCTGAAAGGTCGGATAATCGTTCTTTTTCCGCTTGGTTTCCAGGTTTCACTCTATCTTTCACTAACATTTTCTGTGTTTTGATTTCATCTTCAATTTTTTCTAATTCTTTAATACGCTCTTCTTTGTTCCACGTGTCTTTATTTTTCTTATATGTTCCTAATAATTCTTCTGCTTTATGCAAATCAAAATGCTTTTCATCAGTACCGCTTTGGTCTAACTCATCAAAATAATTTTGGCTTTTTTCACTCATAGTTATTAACTCCTTTGTCCAATGACATTTTCTTTGATTCAATCTATCAGAGTGCAATTTAGTGAAAGTTTACCCGCGTCCACATCTCTTAAACACCGCATACAATCTTAATGCGCACAGTTATTTTGACAGTTAGGGAACGTAACTGTTATTTTCTCTTTCATTATTTACAGATAAGGACACAAAATGACGACTTAAGAAATTTAGTCCAATTAAATGCAAATCTAATTTAGAATAGAACTAAGATAAAACAAAGGAGGTTACTTATCATGATGATCGCAGATATTATTGGTGGTATTATCAAGTTAATCGTGAATTTAGTAGACACTTTCGCTCCTAAAAAATAATTTAATTAAAAACATTAAAATTGGCTGCATATACGTCCGATGATTCGGACGTATTTTTTTGTATCTTTTGAATTTGCCCTTTTTCAGTATTTCAGACGCAAAAAAGCCCCGTAAGCCTATGCCTACGGGGTTTATCATTAAAACTGATCTTAGTTTTCGTCTTTTACATATGGTAATAATGCCATATGACGAGCACGTTTGATAGCTGTAGTCAACATACGTTGATATTTAGCTGAAGTGCCAGTTACACGACGTGGTAAAATTTTACCGCGTTCTGAGATAAAACGTTTTAATAAGTCAGTATCTTTATAGTCGATGTGTGTAATTCCGTTTGCTGTGAAGTAACAAACTTTTTTACGACGACGTCCGCCTCTTCTTGGTCCACCTGCCATGGTTAACTGCCTCCTTTAATCGATATTTTCAGATTCTACGTTCATTTGACGTATTAGAATGGTAAATCATCATCACTGATATCAATAGGTCCGTTTGCATTTGCAAATGGATTATCTGATTGTCCAGCATTTGATGAATTATTGTTTTGATAAGATGACGTATTTTGTCCTTGTTGTTGACCACCATAGTTTTGACCGTAATTCTGGAATTGGTTGTTACCGCCAGATTGTTGGCCATGACGTTGGTTTTGTGATTTAGGTTCAAGGAATTGAACACTGTCACATACAACTTCAGTAACAAAGATACGGCGTCCTTCTTGGTTTTCATAACTGCGTGATTGTAAGCGACCATCAACGCCTGCAAGACTGCCTTTAAACAAGTAATTGCTTACGTTTTCTGCTTGTTTTCTAAAAACAACACAGTTAATAAAGTCTGCTTCGCGTTCCCCTTGCGCATTCGTAAACGTACGATTAACCGCTAAAGTAAAAGTCGCTACACTTACGCCTGAGGGTGTCGTTCTGTATTCAGGATCCTTTGTTAAACGGCCTACTAATACAACTCTGTTAAGCATTTAAACGCCCCCATTCTGTTTTTACTTATCTTCGTCTTCGCGGATAACAATGTAACGAATGATATCGTCATTGATTTTTGCTAAACGTTGGAATTCATCTGTAGCTTCACTGTTTTCAGTGTTGATACGTACAAGGTTGTAGAAACCTTCTTTGAAATCTTCGATTTCGTAAGCAAGGCGACGTTTGCCCCAATCTTTTTCTTCAATGATTTCAGCACCGTCTTGATTTAAAATACCGTTGAAACGTTCAACTAATGCTTTTCTCGCTTCGTCTTCAATGTTCGGACGAACAACGTACATAATTTCATATGTTCTCATTTTTTATTTGCACCTCCTCGTGGACTATACGGCTTACCCTCAATTGGAGTAAGCAAGGAATAATTTTCATTACTCACAATCAAGAATTATAGCATAGCCATTTACTTTTTACAATCATTTTTATCACGTGAATTTTGTTGACTTACGATTTTCATTTACCCGCTAATTGACTTCACATGCCATACCATCTTTATCTCTATCCATCTTATCTTGATATGCAGGATGACCTTTAGGAACACCGTTCGGGTAATCCACCCTTAATGCAGTGCAGTTTGCATAATGTTTTGAGGCAGTTCCGCTTTGAGATTCAGTCGACTCAGCCTGCGAAGGAGTTGCTGCAGCTTGGGAGTCTGACGGCACACTATTTTGTGCAGCTTCGCTATCAAGAACCCCATTACTCCAAATATTCAAATGTTCTTGCTGCGCTAGTCGCTGGCTTTCTTTTAACTGATCCAGATAAGTAATACTTGGCGGATAAATATAGGCCACTTTAGCTAAACCTTGTCTCACTAATGCATCATTGACCATTACACCATCCGCATAAACATAGGCTAAATATCTTCCGTATTTATCGGTCTTTCCGCCTTTATCAAATTCAACTTCAATCTTTGAAGCATTTTCCAGCATGTTTTTGGTATAAGCTGATGCTTCTTTGCCGTAAGGTTCCACACCTTTTTTAGGATGTTTTGTTTCCGGTGTATCAATCAATAACAATCTGAATACTGATTCTTTCCCTTGATACATCAGTCTTACCGTATCACCATCGACTGAACGTGAATAAGTTGCTTCTTCTTTTACTAATCCATTTGCACTAGGTTGTGCTTTTGATTCTTGTTGCGAGTCTGGAGTTTCTTTTTCTTTATCAGATTCTGAAGTTTCTTCTTTCTTAGGTGCAGCTGCTTTAGGTTTTTCTTTCTTTTCCTGCTTAGCAGCATCATTATCTTGTTGTTGATTTGGCTTATTGTCTTTTGTGACTTCAGCTGTATGATGTTCTGATGGTTTCTGTTCAGTTTCTGGTTCTGATAAACCAATCATGATCATACTTAAAACAAAAGCACCAAGCGCAATCAATCCTGCTGTTTTTTTAGGCTTTCGCTTTGCCCATAAAACGATAAACATAACTATGTAAATGATGAAAATAATAAAACACAATACTCCCAGTATTTCTAACATCTTGTACACCTCTTCTCTGATGTTTATTACTATCTATAATATACTATTTCTTCAATCATTATAAGATTCTATTTACACTTTATAACAATTCAACATTTTCTTTTTTCTCCTTAACAGGCTGCTTTTCTCCGAAAAGCTAAAAAGGTTTTTATAAATAATTATGTATTTTTATTCGTTATAGTGTATAATAAAACAAAATCATAGCACCTTGCTTATATTTTCGTATGTGGGTATAGAACTAATGTGACACTTACAACTAAATATTACAAAAGTATATTTATTTAGAAACAGTTAAGAAATTGTGAAATTTTGAAAATCGTTGTGTTTTACATTGGTTTTTAAAATGAAAACGCTTATAATTAAGGTGAAAATTATCACTAAAAGAGGAGTTGTAGTAATAATGCAAAACTTAAGAAACAGACATTTCCTAACACTATTAGATTTTTCAAACAGAGAGATGGAGTTCTTATTGAACCTATCTGAAGATTTAAAACGAGCTAAATACGCTGGAATTGAACAACAAACTTTAAAAGGTAAAAACATTGCATTAATTTTTGAAAAAGACTCAACTCGTACGCGTTGCGCATTTGAAGTTGCGGCAGCAGACCAAGGTGCAAGTACTACTTACTTAGGACCAACTGGTTCTCAAATGGGCAAAAAAGAAACAGCAGCAGATACAGCACGCGTTTT
>NZ_QPMO01000062.1:0-1306 GCF_003344575.1 Staphylococcus sp. EZ-P03
TAAGTTTGAAATCTAAACTATAACTTTTATTCATAATTAAACACCCCAAAAGTTGAATTTTGTAGGTTCAACTTTTGGGGTGCAGTACACAATAACTTAAAGTGCCTAAACCCTAATTAAAGGTGACAATGCGCCTATGTGTAATGATATATTAGAAATACTAAGAATAAAAGATAAAAACATCAAATTTGTTAGCCAAGATATTGATGTAGTAGTAAAGGGAAAGAAATAAACAGTTGTTAATGCTGTACATATGTATAAGCCTTCGGCTTGTCCTTGCTGTGGAATTAAAAATGAAGGACAGATTCACAAACATAGTAAACGTGTTTCTCGTATTATCTTACTTAAAACTCAAGGCTATAAAACATATCTAAACTTAGCTAAACAATGCTTTAAGTGTTTATAGTGTAATACATCTTTTACTGCTGAAACCGATGTTGTAAATAAGACATGCTTTATTTCTAATTGTGTTAAACAAAAAATAGTTGGAGAAGCCAATAAAGTCAAAACAGAAATAGATACTGCTGAAGACAACTGTGTTTCTCAATCTACAGTACGTCGTATTAGAAAAAAGCAGTCAAAATTTACTTATCAAACCTTTCGATAATCCACTTGAACATTTGACAATGGATGAATTTAGAAGTGTAAAGACTGTTACTAGTTTAATGAGTTTTGTATTTATTAACAATGACACACATAAAGCTTTAGACGTTTTAGAAAATTGAAATTCAGGGTATTTAAAAGCTTATTTTGAACGATTTAGTCAAAAAGTAGACTTAAAGTTAAAACAATTACCATTGATATGTTTGAGCCCTATTTATTATGGTTCTCCACCATTTGTGGTGGGTGAATAATTTAAAGAACTTAATTTTGATTGGAATTCTTCGAATTCTATCATTTAGACAACCATCCGATGTACGGGTCTGGTTGTCTTTTTCTTTTGGTTTTTAAATAAACTAAATACCAGCATTATACGGTTTCTTAAGTTATTAAAGCTTCTGTATCCATATGAAATTCGCTTAATTAACTTTATTTTATTGTTAATACCCTCGATTGCACCGTTATTTAATAAAGGATTGTAAATCGTATTTCGAAGTATTTCTTGATGCTTTCTAAAAAATGTTACTACTTTCCATATGTTTTTACTGATCGAGTTTTTATCAACGTCGTTCAAACGATTGATAAAGTCTTTCCAATTACATAATTTTAAACTTTCGCGTAAATCATGTACTAGTTCGTATGAATTTTTTAACTTTTCATCTGTTTGAAGCATAAAATTCACTAGATCATAACCTTTTTTATAACA
>NZ_QPMO01000062.1:1392-10519 GCF_003344575.1 Staphylococcus sp. EZ-P03
TTTTTTCGATCAAAGCGTTCAAAATAAGCTTTTAAATACCCTGAATTTCAATTTTCTAAAACGTCTAAAGCTTTATGTGTGTCATTGTTAATAAATACAAAACTCATTAAGCCAGTTACACTCTTTACACTTCTAAATTCATCCATTGCCAAATGTTCAGGTAGATTATCGAAAGGCTCGATAAGTAAAGTTTTGACTGCTTTATTTCGAATACGACGTACTGTAGATGGAGAAACACAGTTGTCTTCTGCAGTATCTATTTCTGTTTTGACTTTCGTGGCTTCTTCAATTATTTTTTGATTCACATAATTAGAAATAAATCGTGTCTTATCTACGACATCAGTTTCAGCAGTAAAAGTTGTATTACACTCTAAACACTTAAAGCGCTGTTTGGCTAAGTTTAGATATGTATTATAGCCTTGAGTTTTAAGCAAGGTAATACGAGATACTCGTTTACCATGCTTGTGAATTTGTCCTTCATTTTTAATTCCGCAGCAAGGACAAGCCGAAGGCTTATACGTAAGTACAGCATTAACAACCGTAGACTTCTTTCCTTTTACTATTACATCAATATCTTGGCTAACAAATTTGATATTTTTATCTTTTATTCTTAGTATTTCTAATGTATCATTACACATAGGCGCACTTGTCTCCTTTAATTTGGGTTTGGTCACTTTAAATTATAGAGGCAATTGCGCTTTTTGTGTATCAAAAAAAGGCGGAAAGTTTTACCTTCCCACCATAAAAGATGAAGAACCTTTATTATTATTATTTAAAGAACTCTTTCCGAATGCGTCTATAATCTTTGATAGATTTCATATCGTTCAGCACATGAATAGAGAGTTAAACTTCTACCGTAGAGAAGTAATGAATCGTTATAGAGAAAAGGGAGGAAGTGAATACCCTGTTTCAAAGAACAAATGGAGACTTCTTTTAACAGATAAACGCAAAATCTTCATGATGGATAGTGTTTGGGATGGTTCCTTTAGATGTTATAAAAAAGCTTATGATCTAGTGAATTTTATGCTTCAAACAGACGGACAAATAAAAAATTCATACAAACTAATACATGATTTACGTGAAAGTTTAAAATTATATAATTGAAAGGATTTTATCAATGCTTTGAACGCAGTTGATAAAAACCCAATTAGTAAAAATATGCGGAAAGTAGTAATATTTTTAGAAAACATCAAGAAATACTTCGATATACGATTTACAATCCATGATTTGGTATTTATTGATACTTGTTTGAAAATCAAAATCAAAACTGCTAATTTCTTTAAGAAAGTGAAAACACGCTACTTTTACCATTGATTGAGTCATATTTTTCTCTAAAATCAATTTCTAATTTGTTAGTTTAATAAGTGATTCAAAGATAGAACTATTATTTGTTATGCTAAAACATACGACTTCATTTAAATGTAAAATCATTTGTTTAAGCTTTAGATATTCGAGATTATTGAGAAGTTGTATATAGTTTTGTTTCAATCATTTATAAACCTCACCAATCACTTTAAGATTAGCTTTTGTAAGTCATCGATTTCCGGATAATTAGGTGATGAGAGTTTTAGCGCTTCAATATAATGCTCTTGTTTATAGTTTAGTTTAGATTTAATTAAAGTATGGCTTGCTATCAACTTCATGTTATAAGAGACGTGTATTTCATTATTGAACACTTGTAATTGAACTCTCTTCTTTAAATATTCGGATGGTACTGAATATTGATTACCTTTATAGCTAACCATATTGGAAGAGTTAACTTTTACATTTTGTCCAATGATTTTATAGGAGTCTCTTACTTCTTCTGTTGGAAGCTGAAGTAAGTGGCTCTTTTCTTTTTCTAATTCGATTATTGGAATTTTACCAGTGCCTTGGTGTAATTGATGGTTGACTCTCTGATTGAGTTTGAAAATAAAATTGTATAATTCATTTAAATCAAATTGCCCTTGATAAGCATGTATTTCATCAAGAAGTTTCATAGTAGTTTCAACTTTCCCTTTTGTCCTAGGTCTACCTGCAACGCAAGGTCTTACTTTCATTCCCATATCTAATGCAAACTGTTCAAAACGACTGTTTATTTTTCCAAGATTATACTCTGTTCGAGGCTGATCCATCACTGTTTTCATATTATCTGTTAACAGTTCCTTAGGTACTCCTCCAATCATTTCAAACGATTCAGTTAAGAAAGACTTCAGTATTTCCTGTGATTTAGAAGTTGAAATATTAAAGATTCTAAATCTTGAATGAGAAAGAATTAAAACAGCAATATGAATTTCAATAATATTTCCATCTTTCAAATGAAACTTGATATTTTCTTTCCAATCAAGCTGTGCTTGAACACCAGGCGGTGTTTCATAGCGTGCAACACCTCGGGGTGATTTGATTTTTAGGCCTTTCTCAAAATAATCACTGAATTCTTTATGCTTTGAGATATAACTTCTAAAGTGTGATTGAGAACATTGTAAACCGTGATTATCTTTTAAATACTGCCAAAGAACTCTTTTATAATAAAATGATTGTTGGGTTTCTTCTGATAAAAGAAGCTTTTTAGTACTGTAGTATTTATCAATTTTTGAACCCTTTTTCGCGAACTTGATGGAGTAAATCCTCTTAGGTATTTGGTAATAGTTCTTCTATCTTTTCCGAGATTACGTGCTAATTTACTTATGTTTATTTTCATATTTGTACTCTCCATTTTTTAATTCAGCTTTGGCAAGTCTGAAAGACGTGTAATACAATTAACTTTGTACATTATTATTTAAGCACAAGTGTACATATTTAAAGTAGAATCTATATTTACACTTTAGATTTCAATGATACCAAAATGTTTGAATGTATATGCCATAGTAACTGCTCACCAAATTATAGTATTGACCAACATTAATGTTTGGGTATACAATAACAACATAAATATTTATTTTTAAATTAAGGTAGTGATTATTATTATGGAGATAATGGATGTGACTTTGCGGGAAGCGACCTATGTAGAAGGAAATTGTATTGATATAGTGCAGGTAAAGAAATTAGTTCAATTACTACATAAGGCCAATATTGATTATATAGAAGTTGGATATTTGAATTATGCTTCAAGTGATAAGAACATGACATATTTTGATTTGAATTTTTTGAATTATCTAACAGAGAATAAAATGGATAAATAGAAGAATGTCTTTTCAATAATGATTGATCCAAGTAATTTTTCGAAAACCAATTTAACTATTTTAAGAGATGAGAGGATTGGATTAGTTAGAATTACAGTAACTAAAGAAAATTTGAAAAACGTCAAGAAGATAATCAACGAATTAAAGAACTATCCTGTTAAAATTTCAACAAACGTAATACGTATGAGTAGATATACTAAAAATGACTTACTTAATTTAGTTGAGCAATTATCAAAACTTGAAACACAGGTAATTTATTTAGCTGATTCAAACGGAGCAATGTTACCAAATGAATTATCAGAAATATTCGTAGAATCAAAAAATATTATAAAAAATAATAATAAACAAAAACTTGGATTTCATGGACATAATAACTTAGGATTAGCAGAAATAAATGCTTTAAAATCTATAAAATCTGGTTGTGACTTAATAGATGGTAGTATTCTGGGTTATGGAAAATTGTCTGGCAATGTACCCTTAGAAGTTTTTATTCCTTTATTGAATAAAATTGGGCTAAATTCTCATTGGAATTTAGAAATGATATACGTAACAGCACAGTATTTTTATAAATTTGCTGCAAAGTCAAAGTATTTTTCGTGTAGATCTAAAGGAGCGTTAATAGGAATGAAAAATTTAAATCTAAATGAAATTAAAAAAGATCCGAATTTACTTTTCAATTTTAAAGGAGTTACTAAATGTGAATACTAAAAATAGAAAGTGGATTTTTACAATTGGTAGTGGGAATGATATATTGTTAGTTTTACCAAGGAAAGATGGTTTCGAAATCACTATAAAAGAATGGGAGCTTTTACACAATCTCTTATATGGTGCTTTTAAAATAATTGTATTGGATTTACCAGAATATTTAATTCAAAAAAATAATTATAAACATGACATCACACCGAAAGATATGGCAAACACATTATTTTCAGTCATTGATGAAATTGAAATAAGTAAAATAAGAGGGTTGATAGGAGTTTCACTAGGTGGAATGATTGCTCAAGAGTTTATAAGAAACTACTATTATATTCCTACAATAATTATTTCATCTATATCAAAAAACAATGAAAAAACGACATCAGTGTTTAGAACTTGGAAAAACTTATTAAAATTTTCTGACATAAATTCATTTCAAATCGCTTTAAAAACATGGCTAACTACAGATGATATTTATTTAGAAAAAAACATATTACAATCTAAAAAAAGAAGTACAAACTTTTCTAAGCGCAAAGAACTGTTGTGTTTGAATGCTATCACAAATCATAATTTAACAGATATTAAAATGAATAATATAAAACCTATATTGGTACTTTACGGTGAAAAGTCACCACTGATAGGGAAAGAAGAATCTTTTGATTTCTGTGAATATTTCGAACGTGTGAAAATTATAGGTATTAGAGATTCTGGTATGAGAATATTAAACGATAATCCTATTGAGGCATATAGTTATATTTTGAAGTATATTAAAAAGGAATGTTGAAAATGAAGAATGTATTAATTTTACCTGGAGATGGGATTGGTAAAGAAGTAGTTAATGCATGTTTACCAATTTTTAAGAAAATGAATTTAGATATTGAGTTGAAATTTGGTGATATCGGTTGGGAATTTTGGGAAAATGAAAATAATTCAGTACCAAATAGAACTTGGGATTTAATTAAAAAAAGCAATGCAGTACTGCTTGGTGCAACAACAAGCAAACCAAATATGATAAATGAAACATCGAAATATATCTCTCCAATTATACAATTAAGACAGAATTTAGATCTCTATGCAAATGTAAGACCTATAAAATCATTTGATGAAAGAGATTTAGATTTAGTCATAATTAGAGAAAATACAGAAGGACTATATTCAGGACTGGATTATTATCCCACACCGAATGAAATAGAGAAATTTATTTTAAATAAAAGTAAACGATATAAAAATTATGATTTTTCTAAAACAGCTTCAACAATTAGAATTATCAGTAAAAAGGCATTAGAAAATATTTTAGAATTTAGCTCAAAGTGGGCTATGAAAAACAAGAAAAAAAATATTGTCATTGCTGATAAACCTAATGTTTTTAGAGAATCTAGTAAGCTTATTTTTGAAACTCTCGATTTATTTAAAAGAAAGTATCCTAATCTTGATTATAGTATAGAAAATGTTGATGCAGTAGCAATGTGGATAATTAAAAAACCTGAAAAATATGAAGTTATTGTATGTGAAAATCAATTTGGTGATATTCTTTCTGATTTAGGAGCATCTTTAATGGGGGGACTTGGCGTTGCGTATAGTGGGAATTTTGGGAATAATATTCCATATTTTGAACCTGTACATGGATCAGCTCCAAAATATGCTAATAAAAATAAAGCAAACCCAATCGCTACAATGCTTTCGATAGCTATGATGTTAAACTATTTAGGTTATGATAGGGCATCAAAATCGATTATAAATGCAGTTAGAGTAACAATTCCAAACAAAAAGTATTGTACTTTCGATCTTGGCGGGTCCTCTACAACAATTTCTTCAGCTAATTATATAATCAAAAAGGCAGTGGATTTCTATGGAAAATAATATTTTAAAGGAATTATCTAAATTTGATACCGCAACTCTTTCAGATGCTCTTGATGGAATTGGGTATAATGGCGGACTTATAGGAATAAAGCCACAAAATCTTAACAATAATATAACAGGAATAGCATATCCGATTAAATATAGAAATGTATCTAAAATAGAATTTGAATTAAAAAATCCTGCTAATTTTATAGATGATGTTCCATTAAATCATATACCTATTCTTGATAATAATGGGAGAATTGATTGTACAGTTTGGGGAGATATTCTTACAGAAGTTGCTATGAAAAGGGGAATTCAAGGTGTAATCATTAATGGTTGTTGCAGGGATATAGCATCCATTAATAAACATCAATTTAACTTGTTTTCAAAAGATGTTTTTATGCAATCAGGAAAGGGAAGGACTTGCATTAAAAATATTAATACAAAAATTAAAATTAACAATGTAGAAATTAGACCGGGTGATTATATTCGGGGAGATGAGAATGGGGTCGTGGTTATTCCACAAGAAAAAATAAAAACAATAATTAGATATTCTAAGATAATCACTACAAAAGAAGATTTAATTAAAAAAATGGTAAAAAAAGATAGTAGACTTGATGAAATAAGAAAAAATGTGAATTATAGCCATGCATGGGAGGAGCTAAAGTGAAATTTTTTGATTTACACATTCATTCTGAACCAGACATTTATAAAAGGAAATATTCAGTTGATTCCCTAAATAAGGAATTATATGATAATAATAGTTTTGGAGTGTATAAGAGTCACAGTATCACTACAATATCAAATACAAACAATTTTAATAATTTATTTGGATCTGTTGTTTTAAATAGTACTCAAGGTGGACTTTCATTAGAAACTTTATACAATATGATACAATCAACAAAAAAACCATTTATTATTTGGCTTCCAACAATTAATAAAATATTTTTAAATATAAAAAATAATAAAATTAATATGTCTCCTGTAGAAATATCTGAAAATGGAAAAATAAAAGATGAAATTAAATCTATTATTAAATTTTGCGGGGAAAATAATTTACCAATAGCGACTGGACATTCAAAAAAAGATGAAATTTTTAAAGTTATAAAAATATGTAAAGAGGAGAATGCAAAATTAATTATAACACATCCTTTCTATAGATTAACTAATTTTTCCATAAATGAGCTTACTTTTATCAGTGAGCTTTATGAGAATATATATTTTGAGTGCTGTATTTTAATGGGATTAGATAATTTTGATTCAATTAAGAAAGATATTCAATTAATTAATACTATTGGATCAAAGAGAGTATTTGTATCTTCTGATTTAGGACAAATTAATAATTGTAAGGTATCAGAAGGGTACAGATGGTATAAAAATCAATTAGTAAATTGTTTTGGTATAGATGATAATATCATAAATGATTTATTTTATTATACTCCTAAAAAGATATTATTAGGTGAGAATTAATATGAATGATGATTTCTTGATATTTAATTATAAAATAGCTAGATTGAAACCTAATGATAAAGGTGATTGCCCATTTTGTGAACCATTAAAATTAGATGGGATTTTAAACAAAACAAATGATTTCATTTGGATAAAGAATAAATTTAATACTATTGAAAATTCTTATCAAACTTTAATAATTGAATCTAAAGATCATAATGGAGATATTTCTAATTATCCATATAATTATAACAGAAAATTGTTTGATTATATAATAGATAGGTACAATGAATTATCTAGGGGTATGTTTGAAAGTGTAATTGTGTTTAAAAATTTTGGACAATTATCAGGAGGTAGTTTACGCCATCCCCATACTCAAATAATTGGATTTAATAATATTGATGCATTAAAAAAATTGATAAACAAAACTTTGATGGTTTGATAATTAGCAAATTTTTTTCTGGTTGTTTAGAGTTGAATATTTCGAAACAACCGATTGTTGGTTTCACTGAATTCAATATTATATTAAAAAATAATAAATATAAAAATTATTTCTTTGATAATATTAAGAGTTTGGTAAGGTATGTTTTATTGGAATTTTATAACGGAGGAGTTAACTCTTATAATTTATTTTTATATTTTAAAGATGAATCTATGTTTTGCAAAATTATACCTAGATTCATAACATCACCTTATTTTATTGGGTATAAATTAGCTCAAGTTCACACATATGAAAAAATGAAAAATATTAAAAATGAATATTTAAAATTTAGGAGGAACGATGAAGAATAATTACTTAAAAGGTGTTTTATATTGCTTTATTTCTGGAATAGTTTTTGGTGCACAATGGCCGGTAGCATCTAGAGCACTACACTATATTGATCCTTATTTTTTTACATTGATTAGATATATTATTGTGGGTGTGATTTTATCGATTTTTTTATTTGTTAAAGAGGGTGTTAATGGTTTTAAATTTAATTTAACTGAATTTATTAGAATATTTTATCTTGGGACATTAGCTTTTTGTGCTTATAATTTTTTAGTTTTTGCTGGGCAAAAAATGGCTGGAACAGATGGAACATTATTAGCTTCTTTATTAATGGCACTAATTCCAATGGTATCAATATTGATTTTATGGATTACAAAAAAGGTTTTTCCTGGATATATCACATTGATTTTGGTCCTTATATCATTTTTAGGAGTTTTGTTAGTTATTAGTAAAGGAAATTTCTTATCAATATTAAATGATGTAGCGTTATTACCATTATTTCTTATTTGTCTAAGTGTATTGACATGGTCATTATACACATTAGGTATTAGTGATTTTAAAAACTGGAGTTCATTAAAATATACTACATTGAGCTGTTTATTCGGTAATATTTCATCTACTTTAGTAATTTTATTACTATTAAATTTTGATTTGATAAATTTACCAAATATTTCAAAGTTATGGTTTGTCAAATATGATATGCTATATATGAGCGTCATTTCTGGGGTAGTTGGAGTATTGATGTGGAATCTAGGTAATAAAATTCTCACACCAAAAAATGGTGTCCTTTTTATGAATTTAGTACCAATTGTAGCTTTTTTAATTGAAATAATGTTAGGTTATAATATAACATTATTTCAAGTCTTAGGTGCAATTATTACTATTATAGCCATTGTTTAAAATAATATTTATAATAGATATTATTACAATAGATAGTATTGTAATAATATTGAATAATTGTTATGAGTTTGATTGTTTTATTTTTACATTATTCGAATATTTTTCCTTTGGATTAAAAACAAAAAAACTATTGAGCTGAATTTTGAACTGCTCCCTGTCAAGTAGACAGGAAAAAAACAAAAAATAATTTATTGGTAATCTGATAAACAAATTTTAATTTACTGTACAAATGAGTTGATAAATCTCGTTTGTACAGTTTTTTTATTCTCCTAGCGCACTATCGTTTGCTTGATCTGGTAAAAAAAGTGGT